>JAAZOP010000173.1 GCA_012797735.1 Myxococcales bacterium | reverse complement strand
GGCAGCGGAGGCGAGACGCCCGGCATCGGCGCGACGCGCGGCAGCGGCGCGGTGACCCCTTCCGGCACGCCCGCGGGCGGCAGGGCCGGCGGCGGCACCCCTGGCTCGGTGGTGATGTCCGCCTCGGCACGGTCCTCGGCGGCCGCGGCGACCGGCGGGGGCGGCGGCTGCGACGGCGGACCGAGGACCATCTCCAGCAGGCGGTCGGCCGGGTTGTCGTGCGACAGGCTCACACCGCGGAGAACCTCCTCGGCGGCCGAGGGCGCCGCAACCTCCTCCGGCGGAGGCTCCGGGCGAGCCGGCTCCGCGGGAGCCGGGGCAGGCGGCGGCATCGAGGCCTCGGGCGTCGAAGGCGTCTCGAGCGGGCCGGCCGGTTCCGCCGGCTGCGCCGACGGCGGCAGGTCGTCCGGCAGCACGATCACGCCGGACGAGCGCCGCGGGCGCACCGGTTCCTCCTCCGGCGGCGCCCCTGGAGCCGGCGGCGGCGCCCCCGCGGACTCCGCCGGTGCCGAAGCGGCCTTCGCCTGCCGATCCAGCAAGCGCTGGTATCGCGGCGGCATCTCGGCCCCGTAGTGCAGGTGCAGGGCGTGCGCGATCGATACGGGAGTGGCGACGGCGAGCGAGACGTTGGTTCCGGAGGCGCGGCGCAGCTCCTCGAGCGCGCTGCGGTCGAGTTGGCGGGCGGCGGCGACGACCATCGTCTCGTCCGCCAGCGCCACCGGGCAGACCCGGTGGCGCAGCGCGAGAGCCGCCGGGATGCGCGCCAGGATCGGCGCCGGGACCGACTCGAGGTCCGAACGGGTGACGATCGGAAGCCGGTGGAACATCCCGAGGAACTGCGCCAGCTCCTCCTCCCCGACCGCGCCCATCTCGAGCAGGTTCACGGCCAGGTCCTCGCCGTAGAGGATCTGGCGCTGGAGCGCCCGGTCGAGCTGTTCGACGGGCACCAGGCGCTCCCGGGCGAGGAACGAGCGGAACGAGGTCACGTCGGGCAGCCTCCGCGTCTACGCGTATCCCAGCGTCAGCCCGCGCCCGAGCAGTTCCCAGCCATCGACGGCCACGAACAGCAACAGCTTGAACGGCAGCGAGATGGTGGTCGGCGACAGCATGTGCATGCCCAGCGCGAGCAGGATGTTCGATACCACCAAATCGACCACGAGGAAAGGCAGGAAGAGCAGGAAGGCCGCGAGGAACGCCTCCTGGAGTTCCGTGACGACGAACGCCGGCGCCAGAACCAGCAGGCGGGCGGGCCCGTCGGCGCGGGCATCGATCCCCTTGCGCAACGCCAACCCCTCGAACAGCCGCCGCGCCTCCGGCTCCGTGTTCCGCTCGAGAAAACCGCGCAACGGCGCCTCGACGCCCGCGGCGATCCGGCCGATCCGTTCGAGGTCCTGCTCCGCCGTGGTCTCGGTCGCCGCCGCCGCCCCGGACACCTCGGGCGCCACGCGCGCATACGCCTCGCGACCCACCGGAGCCATCACGAAGACGCTCAGCAGCACCGCCAGTCCAGCGAGCACGACGTTGGGTGGGACCTGCGGTGCGGCCACGGCCGTGCGCGCGAAGGCCAGGACGATGTAGATCTTGGCGTAGCTGGTCAGGACCATGAGCAGGAACGGCACCAGGGCGAGGGCGCCGAGCAGCAGCAGGGTGGCCGTGGGACTGCCCAGGTCGAACGACACGTCCGCTCCCTCCCCGGGGCAGAGGGCGATTCTACGGGACGGCATCGGCGAGTCAACGAAGGAATGCGTCCTGGGCAAGTCCGCTGACTTCCTTGACCCTCTGCGGCGCCTCGTGGTATTCGCCGGGCGAGGGTGATCATGTCGAACGACCGCTTCAACCCGGCCGGATACTTCACGTTCGATCTCGCGCGCGGGCGCGCCGTCACCGAGAAGACCGGGGTGTTGGTCCTCCCGGTGGAACTGCTCGAACGGCTGGCGGGGGAAGCCGACGCCGGCGCGCTGGAACGGCTGGCCCGCGGCTTCGGCGAGTGGCTCGGCAAGCGGGTCCGCGACCGGCTGTCGGCCGGCGGGGCCGACCCGTTGTCCGCCGCTCCGGAAACCTTCCTCAACGAACTGAACGGTCTGCTCGCCGTCCACGGCCTCGGCCGCGCGGTGCTCGAGAGCTTCGGCGAAGTGCTGCTGGTGCGCCTGGACGGCGATCTGATCGCCGGGGTGCACGGAGCGGCCTTCTTCGAGGCGCTGTTCTCGGGGGTCTTCACGACGTTCCTGGGCCAGGACGCGTCCTGCCTGGCGATGGAGACTCCGGGTGGACGCTGTCTGATCGTGGCCAGCCCGGCGGCGATCCGCCGCGCGACGCAGCTTCGGTCCGCCGGCGTCGGCCCCGAGACGATCGCCACGCGGCTGTACCAGGAAGCGCGGGCGGCACGCGAGGGCGCCCGATGATGCCCGACGTCGCCACGCGCAAGGCGCGCCTCGAGGCGCTCCTGCAGCGGGTGCAGACGAACCGGGTGCGCCTGGGCCATCCGGCCGCTCCGCGGCCGGAGCCGCCGCCCGTCGAGGACGAGGAGCCGCTGACCACCGAACTGCCGGAACGGCCGCCCGTGGCCGAGCCGCCCGCCCGCACCATCCCGGTCCCGCCGCTGGAAGCGTCGGAGGCGCCGGTCGAGGCGCCGGCGGTCTGGGAAGGCGAGGACGAGGACGTCGAGATGGAGATCGTCGGCGAGGCGTCCTCGGAGGAGATGCTGCTCGAGACCGCGGGCCCGGCCGCCGTCGAGCCTCCACCCCCGCCGCCGCTTCCGAGCACGACGGTTTCGCCGACGGCCGCGGCGCCCCCCGCGCCGCCGGTAGAGGCGGTGCCCGCTTCGATCCGCGTCGAATCCCCCCCGCCGCTCGACAACTCACCCGTCGTCGTGGTCGGTGCCGTCGCGCCGGCGGTGCCGCCGACGATCGGCGCGCTGCTGCGGGCTTCGGTCAAGCCGTTCGGGACGTCCTAGGCCGTGGGTTCCGGACTGCCGCGTCGCGTCGAGAAGCCGTGGGGCCACGAGCTGATCTTCGCGCACACCGAGCGCTACGTCGGCAAGATCCTCCACATCGAGAAGGGCCATCGGCTGTCGCGCCAGTACCACAAGGTCAAGGACGAGAGCCTCACCGTGCTCCACGGCATCCTGGGTCTCGAACTGGGGACGCCGCCCGACGTGGAGCGCCGGCTGTGCCGGCCGGGGGATGCGTTCCGGGTGACGCCTGGAACCGTGCACCGATTCGTCGCGGTGGAGACCTGCGACCTGGTCGAGGTATCCACGCCCGAACTCGACGACGTCGTGCGGATCGAGGACGAATACGGCCGGGAAGGCACCAGCACTCCCTGACGAGTTGCGGGCGGTGTGGGCCGGGCGGCGCTACGGCGCGCAGGCGTTCGGACACGCCACGACGGCCCCGTCCGCATCCTCGCAGCGCACGATCGGATTGCCCTGCAGGTCGAGGTAGTCGCGGCGGAGGTAATCGATATCGGGCCGCCCCAGGGCCGCCGCCGCCGGCTTGTAGACCTCGATGGCTTCGGGACGTACCGCGTCGGGGCTCTCGCCGGATGCGCTGGTGTTGAAGGCGACGCAGATCGGGTACTGCCCGAGCAGCACCTCGGCGGTGTCCCACAGCGAGTCCACGTTCGCGTCGCGATACAGGACCGTGACGGGGCCCGGCGGCTGGCCACCTCCGGAGGATTCCGGGTCGACCGGGCCGGTGCGCCGGGGCCGGCACCAATCGATGGCGCAGGGCGAGGTGCATTCGCCCGCGGGGGTTCGGAGGAAGGGGCAGTCGCGGTTCAGGTCGACCCACAGGTCGATCCGTCCGTCCCAGTTCGAATCGAACTGTTCGCGCTGCGGGTCGGCGGCGCCGGGCGGGTACAGGGCCACGCTGTCCAGGCGCAGGTCGTGGTCGCCGTCCGCCTCCTCGCGCAGCAGGTTTCCGGAGGCATCGCGGTGCCGGAACAGGTCGAACACCCCGTCGAAGTTCAGGTCCGAGGCGCGGCAGGTGCCGTCGCCCTCGGGGACCACCTGGAAGTCGACCGTGCCGTCGCGGTTCATGTCGACGGTGAGGACGGGCGAGGCGCTCGGGCAGCCCCCCTCGATCGGCGGAGCCTCGCGGCCTCGGGCGGTCGGGGTGGTGTTCTCACGGGCGGATGTCTCGTCGCCGCAGGTCGAGCCCGACAGCAGCAGGCAGACGCCGACGAGTCCCGCGACGGTGCCAACGACGCGCTGCACGGTCATTCCTCCCCGGGCGCGGGCGCCGCCGGCGGCGCGGCCTCGCCGCCCTGCTCCGGCCCGCTCGCGCTCACCAGCCGATCCATCGAGCCGTCGCCCTGCAGGTCGTAACCGATCGAGATGAGCCGCGGCTGCCCGGTGTCCGTCTGGACCTCGTACGTCTCGTAGATGTCGTAGTGCTCGTCTCCCACCGCGTCGACCTTGACGCGGCGGACGTTCCCGTCCTGCAGCAGCACCTGCATCTCGAATCGCCCGTCGTGGTTCCGGTCGAACTCGACCGAGAGCGGGTTGCCGCCGGCGAAGTGCAGGACCGCATCGATCGTCCCGTCGAAGTTCCAGTCCTGCTCCTCGGAGGCCACCTCGCCTGCGCGGAAGTGCCGGAAGATGTCCTTGCGGCCGTCGTAGTTCAGGTCCGCCTCGCGACACATGATCTCGGGCTGGACGTCCTCGCCCAGCATCGTGGGACACCCGAGCAGGTAGACCCGCCGCAAGTCCATGTGGCCGTCGTGGTTGAGGTCGGCCTCCACCGACTCCACCCGCGGCGTGCAGTTCGGATCGGCCGACCCGGCCCGCAGGACCTCGGGGGGCACCACCTGTTCGCACCGGGAGCCCTCCGGGAGAAAGACCCGTTCCGTCTCTTCCTCGGCGCCGGAAGCCGGATTGGCCGGACCGGTGTCCGAGCCGCCGCAGCGGACGGCGCCGGCCCAGGCCGCGCAGAGTCCCGCCCACCAGATGAGACGATGCCTCATGCGACACCTCTCGCCGGCCGGGACCATACGGCAGGACCGGCCGGAATGCAACGGTTTCCGGAGTCAGCCGAGCTTGCGGTAGACGCCGACGACGAGCCCGAGGATGCGAACGGAGCGGCCGTCGTTGCGGGACAGGACGATCGGCGAGACCGCGGGATTGGCGGGCTGCGACCGCAACCGCTCGCCGTCCCGAATCAGCGTCTTGACCGTCGCCTCGTCGTTGACCAGCGCCACCACGACCGAACCCGACGGGGCGTCGTCCTGCTGGCGCACGAAGACGATGTCGCCGTCGAGAATTCCCGCGCCGACCATCGAGTCCCCCCGGACCCGCAGCGCGAAGAAACGTCCGGTGTCCCCCGGCAGGAGCGTCGGGTCGAGCCGCAGCGTCCCCTCGAGGTTCTCGATCGCCAGGATCGGCTGGCCGGCCGCCACCCGCCCGACCAGCGGGACCTCCCGCGGCACGCCGCCCGCGAACGCCGTGGGTCGCAGCGCCCGGGACTTCATGTCCTCCCGGCGCAGGTACCCCTTGCGTTCGAGCGCCAGCAGGTGGTCGTTGACGCCGTTGGTCGAACGGATCCCGAAGTGGGCCCCGATCTCCCGCAGCGTCGGCGGATAGCCGTTCTGCTGGATCGATTCCTGGATGTATTCGAGAACGAGCTGCTGTCTTTTCGTCAAGCCCCGCATGTTGCCGTCAACATACTGAACAGGCGCATATCGGTCAAGAATGCGGCAGGCTCGATCGCCGCCGGCGTTCCCCGGCGCCCCCGGCGGCGTCGATGGGTAGCTCCCGGACCCCGCCTCGTGCTAGGTTCCGGATCCGCCGAGGGGGTTCGAGCGTGAGGCCGTTCGAGGAGAGGGTGGTCGACGGGCGCGACGAGATCGTCGAGATCATCGCCACGCAGCTCAGCGCCTTCCGGCCGTGCGGCGCCACGACCCTCGGCCCCGCGGAGATCCTCGAGCGGATTTCGGCGCTGGTCGACGCTTTCCTCGAAGCCCTGCGGACCCGCCGCGTGATGCCGTTCGTCGAGAGCGTACGCGGGACCGTCGGCGACGACCCGTGCGGCGACCGTCTCCTCCTGGCCGAGGCGCAGATGGTCCTCGACCTGCTGGAGGAACTCGCGCTGCGGTCGATCGCCGACCCGTCCGGACGCAGCGGTCCCGAAGCCACCGCCGTGGTGCGCTCGCTGATCGACGCGGGTCGGGCCGTGTTGCCGGCCGAGTAGTCCTATGCGCCCGGCGGGCGGTCTTCGGGCACCCCGAGGTCGTCCGTCCCCAGCTCGGCGTTGTCGATCAGCCGCGTGCGCCCGATCCGCGCCGCCACGGCCGCCAGCGCGGTGCGCCCCCGCGGCACCGGTCCCTCGTACGGCCGCAGCGTCTCCGGGTCGCCGACGAAGACGTAGTCGATCCCATCGACCCGACCTTCCAACCGGGCGCGGATGAGGCTCTGGAGGATCGCGGGGTCGCGCTGTCCGGCCGCGAAGGCGGACGAGGCCGCCCGCAGGCCTTCCACCAGCGCCGTGGCGCGCCGGCGTTGCTCGGGCGTCAGGTAGCGGTTCCGCGAGGACATCGCCAGGCCGTCCGGCTCGCGGACCGTCGGCCGCCCGATCACCGTCACCGGCAGGTCGAGGTCGGCGGCCATCCGGCGGACCACCTGGAGTTGCTGGAAGTCCTTGCGCCCGAACACCGCGACGCACGGCCCGACCATCGAGAACAGCTTGGCCACGACGGTGGCGACGCCGTCGAAGTGGCCGGGCCGGTGGGCCCCGCAAAGCCCCTCCGTCAGCCCCGCGACGTGGACCGTCGTGGCGTGGCCCGGCGGATAGACCGCCTCGACGCTCGGGGCCAGCACCAGATCCGCCGGCACGCCGGCCAGCAGCCGCAGGTCGCCGTCGAGGTCGCGCGGGTAGCTCGCCAGATCCTCCCGCGGTCCGAACTGTGTCGGGTTGACGAAGATGCTGACGACCACCACGTCGGCGAGGCTGCGGGCGTGGCGCACCAGCTCCAGGTGCCCCGCGTGGAGCGCTCCCATGGTCGGGACGAAGGCCACGCGGGCGCCGTGGGCCCGGGCGGCGTCGAGCCGCCGTCGCAGCTCGCGCGGGTCGCGCACCACCTCCGGCAACGGTCCGCTCGACTCGCTCATCGCCTCCTCCCCCGGCGCGCCGGGCGGCGCGGCCGGCAACCGCATCCTGGCCTCGAGGACGCGGCGCGTCAAACCGGTCATGCGGGCGGGCCTCGCCCCGCCGGCGCGCTGTGGTATAGTCTGCAGACATGAGGGCGGCGGGTTGGGGTCGGGCGGGGTTCGGGAGGTATCCGATGGGCGGGGGGCGGGAGACGGGGGAACGACCGCCGGACATGGTCCTGGCGTCGCGGTCGCCGCGCCGGCGGGCGATCTTCCAGGCGCTCGGACTGCGCTTCACGGCGGTCGCGCCCGAGATCGCCGAGGCGCCGTGGGCCGGGGAGGACCCCGAGCCGTTCGTGAAGCTGTTGGCCGCGGCGAAGGCCCGGGCCGTCGTGGCCCAGCTCGGCCTCCGGACCGCGCCGCCGTGGGTCGTCGGCGCCGACACCGTCGTCCTCGTCGGCGACCGGGTGCTCGGCCAGCCCCGCGACGCCGCCGCGGCCCGCGCGATGATGGAAGCCCTCTCGGGACGTTCGCATCGCGTGCTGACCGGCGTCTCGATCTGGAGCGGCCCCGCGCAGCTCCTCTCGTTCGTCGAGTCGACCGCGGTCCGCTTCCGCCCGATCGCGCCGGCGGAGCTCGAGCAGTACCTGCGGGAGGGCGACTGGGAAGGCAAGGCCGGCGCGTACGCGATCCAGGGCGCGGCGGGAGTGTTCGTCGAAGCGGTGGAGGGAGACGCCTGGAACGTGGTCGGTTTTCCCGTCCGCGGGTTCCTCGACCGCGCCCGCACCGCCGGGCTCCCGATGCCCGAGGAGCGCAAGGTCCGGCCCACGCTCGCCCGGCTGTGGCCCGTGGTCGATGAGGAGGACCTCGCCGAGCGGCGGTGGGGTCCGCGCTGGGTCTGAGCGCGGGGTCGATCCGATGGAGCCGTCCACCGGGACAGGCGGGGGCATCGCCGAACGGCTGGCGCAGGTCCGCGAGACGATCGCTCGGGCGGCCGCGCGCGCCGGCCGGGACCCCGCCGGCGTCACGCTCGTCGCCGTCTCCAAGACCCGCAGCCCCGACGAGGTCCGGGCGGCGGCCGCCGCCGGCCAGCTCGACTTCGGCGAGAACTACGCCCAGGAACTGGCCGCCAAGCGCGCCGCTCTCGCCGACCTCCCGCACCTGCGCTGGCACATGATCGGGCACCTCCAGCGCAACAAGGTGAAGCTCCTCGTGCCCGGCCTGCACCTGCTCCAGACCGTCGACTCCCCCCGCCTCGTCGAAACGCTCGACCGCCGCCTCGCCGAGCACGACGGCCGGTTGGACGTGCTGGTCCAGATCGATGTCGCCGGCGAGGAGCAGAAGGCCGGCCTCGCGCCGGACGACGCGCCGGCGCTGCTCGACGCCCTGCGGGCCCGGCCCCGCCTGCGTCTGCGGGGCCTGATGGCCATCCCTCCCTGGACCCTCGACGGCGAAGGCTCGCGACCGTACTTCCGCGCGCTGCGCGAACTGGCCGACCGCCTCGGCCTGGGCCCCGGGGAGCGCGAGCTTTCGATGGGCATGAGTGACACGTACGCCGTGGCGGTCGAAGAAGGCGCCACCCTCGTGCGCGTCGGCACCGCGATCTTCGGACCTCGCGGCTAGAACGTCACATCGACCGCGAACGGTCCGCAGTGCGAGCCCGACCCCGCACCGTCGAGCAGCACGAAGACCAGTTCCGGACCCGTGATCGTCGCCTGGGCCCACGAACGGCCATCGTCGCAGTAGCTTCGGCCGTAGATCGCGCCGGAGCAGGCCGCCTCCGCGCCGCCGCAGAGACCGCCGCCCCCCGTCCGAATCACCAGCGAGCTGGGCCAGTCCTCGCCATCGTCGCACGTGCTGGCGCGAACCGTGTGCGAACCCGGGCAGAGGGCGAAGTACATCGGGACGTCGTCGTCGTCGTCCCCGCCGCAGGACGATCGGGCATCGTTGCCCCAGCCGCAGGAGTCGTCCCAGTAGGTCCCCGGGCTGGGCAGGAGGGTCGTCGGATCCTCCGTGCCCGGACAGGGCGCATGCGCGTACCGCAACGTGAAGCCGCCGAAGTCGTCCGGGTCGCAGCCGTCGATCGCCACCCAGTACGAACCGGCGTCCAGGTGCCCCGCCCACTGCGGGAGGCGGTTCTCGCATGCGTCGTCGCTGCAGCCGACCATCGGGCCGTCGCAGCCGCCCGCGCGGACGGTGAGCACCGCGTCCCAGGCGGGGCCGCCTTGCAGGCTCAGGAACACCACCTCCGGACCGGAGAGCGTGAACCGGTAGAACACGTCGGACCCGCCCGGATCGCACAGCTCGGAGATCGAACAGTGGTCCTGGTCGTGGGCCGCGCCTTCCGTCGTCCCGGGGAAGAGGCCGCCGCCCGAGACATCGATCGCGCCCGCGCAGCGGTCGTTCGGCACCGGGGAAGCGCACCCTTCATCGGTCAACCCGTTGCAGTCGTCGTCTACCCCGTTGCACGACTCCGGAGGCGGAGCGCAGGCACCCCACCGGCAGTCGAGGCAGAACCGCGTTCCCGCGGTCCTGCAGGTCGTGTCGCAGGGCTCCGACCCGCCCGTCTCGCATTCCTCGCCCGCTTCCACCACGCCGTTGCCGCAAACGGCGGGCGTCTCGGGCGGCGCCGCGTCGTCCGGAAGCGCGGGGTCCGCGCCGGCGTCGTCGAACGGCGGCGCGACGTCGTCCGCCGGAATCGTCTCGGCGGCGGGGTCGCGGCTTCCGGAGTCGGCCATGCCGTCGAGCGGCGGCATGCCGCCCACGTTCAGGCCGCAGCCGAGCGCCGCCGCCAGGAGCGGGAACGGGAGGAGAACCCGTGGCATCTCGTCGTGCATCGCCGGCCCGCGCGGACCCAGTGTACCATCGGCGGGCCCGTCTCGCCCATCCCCGGCCCGCGGCGTCCGGCCGGACGCGCGGCGGGTTCGTCACGGGGCGCGGAGCCCGCGTCAGGCGCGGCGGCGGCGGCGCGCGACGGTCCAGGCCAGTGCACCGAGCAGGAGGAGGCCGGCGGTTCCGCGGCCCGGCACGGTGCGGCACGAGCAGCCGCCGCCTCCCGTGGTCGCCGGTTCGCCACCATCCGCGTCCTCGGCGTCTGCGGCGTCCTCGGCGTCCCCGGCGTCCCCGGCGTCCTCGTCCGGGTAGCACTCGTCCGGCAGCGGCCGCGGGAAGGTCGGCGGGGTTTCCGCGGAGCAGTCGAGCGGGGCCGGGGCGACGGTGACCGCCCCGCGTTCGAGCGGCGTCTCGAAGTTGCCGGTGTTGCGGTTGTCGTGGTGGAAGCTCTCCCAGGAGATTGCGCCGTCGGCCGAGCCGGCGGTGTTCCAGGCGTAGAGCCATCCGGCGCGCGTCGGCGTCACCACCTCGAGCAGGTCGTCGCCATCGATGTCGCCCACGGCGGGCGAGGCGATCAGCCACTGTCCGGTGAACTTCGGCCAGCCGGCCGGTTCCCGCCCGCAGCCGTCGAAGGCGTGGACGAAGTAGCCGCCGGAGCCGCTGATCACCTCGGGGTAGCCGTCGCCGGAGAGGTCCGCGACCGTCGGGTTCATGAAGAACTGCCAGTCCTCGACCTTGCGGGCGAACCCCGGAAGCATCCGGCTGTTCGCGCCGGACCAGACGCTGAGCTGGTGATCGAACGCGGAGGCGGTGCCGCCGGCGGACAGGTTGAGCGCGGCCTGGGTCGAGGCGCCGCCCAGGACCATGTCGGCCAGGCCGTCCTGGTCCACGTCGCCGAACGACGGGTAGGCGAAGATGTTGAACGTCGGCCGCTCCCGCGAGTTGCTCAGGCGGCCGAAGGAGACCGTGTCGAGTTGCCGGGCGGTGCGCGGGATGTCGCCGGGAGCGCGCGGCGGCTGGGCGCCGGTGAAGATCCACAGCAGCGAGCTGCCGTTGCCGAAGGTCGCGATGTCGACGACGCCGTCGTGGTCCACGTCGGCCAGGGCGGCGGAACACGGCACGCCGCGGGAGATGTGCGCCCCGCCGAACAGCGCCGCGCTCCAGATCGGAATCGGCCAGTTCGGATGGAACGGCCCGCCCGCGTGGCGGTTGCCGTCCCCGTGCACGACGTAGAACCGCCCGTCGTATCCCGAGCCGTACGCCTCGTTGCTGCCGACGGCCACATCGAGGATTCCGTCGCCGTCGAAATCGGCCACCGCCGGCGTGCTCATCAACCGGGTCTGTTCGCGCGCCTCGCCCATCACGTTCGGGTCGGAGATCAGGACCGGGAAACCGTCCACCGGGGTCCCGTCGGCCTTCCAGGCGTACAGGTAGCCGTCGTACGCCGCCGCGACGATCTCCAGGTCGCCGTCGCCGCGCAGGTCGGCCAGGACCGGCGAGGCGAAGAAGCCGATGTCGATCTGGTGGTCGCGGTCCTCCGGCGGCGAGAGGGCCGGATCGCAGGCGACGGGGAAGCCGGCCTCCGGCGTCCCGTCGGCGCTCCAGACGTACACCTCGCCGTCCTCGGTGGCGACCACGACCTCGAGGTCGCCGTCGCCGGTCAGGTCGGCCACGGCGGGGGACGCGAGGATCGCCGAGCGCTGCCGGTCGGGGTCGATCGCCCCCGTGGCGTGGGCGGTGGTCCCGCGGTAGTTCGGCGTGTCGGCCGGGTCCAGCCCCGGCAGGCGGCGGACGCGCACGGGCCAGCCCGGCAGCTCCGCGCCGTCGGCCCGCAGCGCGTGCACCTCGCCGTCCGCGGTGGCGAGCACGATCTCGCGCCGTCCATCGCCGTCCAGGTCGGCGAGCTTGGGCGACGATTCGCCCGAGGCGCCGATCCAGCGCGGGAAGCCGGGGAGCAGGTCGGGGTCGTCGTGCACGTAGAACGCCTTGCGGAACTCCGCCGGCACGTCCCCCGCGGCGCCGCCGTAGTGCGCGACCGCGCGCACGCGCAGCGTCACCGTCCAGCGGTTGTGCGCCAGCGAGGGCTGGTCGACGGCCAGGTCGCGGGCGTCGAGCGTCGCCCACTCGCCTTCCCAGGCGGTCGTGCGCCCGGTCTCCGTCGCCACCACGGTGAACTCGTCCTCGGTCGGCTCGATGCCCGGCGCCCAGGCCACCTCCACGTCGAACGACGGCGCGCGGTCGGCCGCCACCCGGCCATCGATCCGGATCTCCGGCCGGCGGTCCGGATGGAACACCTCGAACCACAGCGGGTGCAGCACGTCGATCTCGGGCGGAATCCGGCCGTCGCGGAGCCAATCGAGCGCGGTGCGGATGTTCGTCCGGCCGTAGCCGAAACGCTGGTCCCAGCCCTGCCACGACGGGTACTTCGTGTCGTCGCACACCCGCTCCTCGTAGGGAATCCAGATGTCGTCGACCGTCATCGACAGGAGCTGCCGCACCTCGCCCGGGCGCAGCGGGGGGTCGAGCCCCGACTGCCGGGCGAGGGAGTAGAGCAGGCCGACCATCCCCGACGTCTTGCCGGTGGCCTCGGAGGAACAACCCATCCCCGGCGTCGAGAGCAGGAGCTGGGCGCCGTGGTTCGTGCAGTTGTTGTAGTTCAGGAACGTGGTCGAGAGCTGCGGCTCGGGCTTGTCGTGGCGGATCGCGTGCACGTACAGGGTATGGTCCGCCGACCCGGGGTAGTTGTGGTGGTAGCTGTTCTCGTCGGCGGCGCTCGCCACCACCGTCACCCCGCGGGCGTAGGCGTAGTCGAGCGCCTCGCGGCAGAAGGAGCTCATGTCGACGGTGCCGAGCGCCTCCTGGATCACGGAGGCGCCGGAGTCGACGGCGAAGACCACGGCTTGCGCGAAGATCTGGACGTCGGTCACGAACGAGTCGCCGACGCGGACCATCAGCGGCCGGCACAACGGACAGACGCCCGCCATCCCGATGCCGTTGTTCGTCTCGGCGCACGAATCGCGCGCCTCGCCGGTGCCGTGGCCGAACCGCGTGTCGTCCGCCGGGTCGTTGTCGTTCTGGAAGAAGTCCCAGCCGCTGATGTCGTCGACATAGCCGTTGCCGTCGTCGTCGACGCCGTCGGAGAAGGCGCGGATCAGGTCGCCGGGATCCAGCAGCCCGTTGCCGTTGAGATCGGCGACGCGCGGGTCCGCGGCGTAGTCGTCGATGTTCACGACCCCGTCCCCGTTCGCGTCGTGCTCCGCCGCTCCCTCCGGCAGCGGCAGCTCGCCCGTGTTGATGTAGATCTTCCGCACCAGGTCCTGGTTGTCCCAGTTGATCCCGGTGTCCAGCACCGCGATCACCACGCCCGGATCCCCGATCGTGACCTGCCAGGCGCGGTCGACGTGCGCCCCGGCCCCCATCTCGACCTCCTCCGGCCGGTGACCCTCGACCGACGTGAACTCGGGCGGAACGAAACTCCACAACTCCCACATGCCGCCGAAGCCGGTGGTCGGGTTCGGACCGTAGTCCGGGTCGTCCGGCCAGTTCGCCGGGTCGGCCAGCTCCGCGCGGGTCGCCGCCGGGTTGGGCCAGTTCGGGTTCTCCGCCCGAACGGGCGCGCCGAGCGCCACCACGACCCCGGCCACGACCAACATTCGAAGTGCCTTCCTCGCCCGCATCGCGTCACTCCCTTCCGCCCCTCCGTTCCGCGTGCTATGGAACGGGTCGCCCGAGGAGGCTACCACGCCTTGCGTGGTCCCGGCACCCCGCGCGGCGCTCCGGATGCCGGCACGGGCGGCCGGGGGAGGCGACGCCATGAACGACACGCGCGTGCGCATCGGTTGCTCCGGGTACCCCGTCGACCGACGGCAGTACCAGGCGCGGCTCGGCTTCGTGGAACTGCAGGACACCCGGCGGCAGCTCCCCAAGCCGGACAAGTTCAGCCGGATGAAGATGTCGGCCCCGCCGGGGTTCGAGTTCGCGATCGTGGCGCCGGAGGCGTTGAGCGATCCCGAGCAGGTCGAGGGGCTGCCCGGGGACCCGCGGGGCTACGGCGCGCTCCGTCCCACCCCCGAAAACCTCGCGCTCCTCGATCGTACCCTCGCCGGCGCCCGACGCCTCGACGCCGTCGTCCGGATCCACACCACCTCGGACCTCGGCGCCGGCCCCGACGCCTTCGACCGCTTCCGCGCCCTGCTCGCCGGCGTCGACCGCCGCGGTGTCCGCCTTGCCTGGGAATCCCGCGGACCGCTCACGGCGAAGGAGATCGTCGACTGGTCCGAGCAGCTCGAGCTGATCCCGGTCGTCGATCCCTTCCAGGACGACCCGCCTCCCGGTCCCGTCGGCTACATCCACCTGCATCCGCTGATCACGATGAGCGGCGCGCTGAACGCCGAGCACTACGCGCGGCTGCTCGAGCGGGCGCTGCGCTACGACGAGAGCTACCTGGTGTTCGACACGCCGCACGCTTTCCGGGACGCGGTCGCGCTGCGCCGCCTGCTGGACGGCGAGGCCGGTCTGCCCGGCGAGGAGGCCGGAGCGGCGGACGCCGGCGAGTCCGCGCCGGACGCCGCCGACGAGTCGGCCTCCGAACCCTGAGCGCGGCGGGCGCGGGCCGCGGGGGCGTCATGATCCGCCGGATGCGACGCGGGACGCCGGTGCGGCGCGCGAGGTCGGGGCTGCCGTGACGCTGTCCGTCGCCGAACTGGACCTGGTCGTCGCCGACCTGCGCGCGCGCCTGCTCCCCGCGCACCTCGAACGGGTCCGTTCGCCCGCCGAACAGGGTCTGCTGCTGGAACTGCGGGCCCAGGGCCGCAACCACTGGCTGCTGGCCTCGTTCGAGCCGCTGGCGTCGCGGTTGCACCTGACGGAGCGGGCCGCCGCGGGCGACCGGCCGGCGGAAGGGTTCGCGCGGACGGTCCACGCCGCCCTGGCCGGCCGCCGGCTGCTCGGGATCGAACCGATCCCGGGCGACCGCGCGGTGCGCCTCCGCTTCGGCGACTGGCAACTCGTGCTCGAACTGACGGGTCGCCATGCGAATGCCTTCCTCGTCGATCCCGGCGGCGTGATCCGCTCGTCGTTCCGCCCCAGCCAGTCGCGCAAGCGCCGGCTGCTGTGGGGCGAGCCCTACCAGGCGCCGCTGCCGCGGGCGGAGGAGCCGTGGCAGCGGGCGCCGAGCCGCTTCCCGGGGGGCGAGGCGGTGCACGCCGCGATCGCCGCGCACTACGCCGAGCGGTCCGCCGAGGCGGTCGAACGGGGCCGGCGGCGCGGCGCGCTGCTGCGCCTGCGGCACGAAGTGCGCCGCCTCCAGCGCCTCGTCCCGCGACTGGAGCGGGAGCTGGACGAGGCGCGCGAGGCGGAGGTCTGGCGCCGCCGCGGCGAACTGCTCAAGGGAGCACCGGCCGACACGCCCCGCGGCGCCTCCGTCGTGCGCGTGCGCGACTGGTTCGACCCGGCGACGCCCGAGGTCGAGGTGCCGCTCGATCCCGCGCGCGGGCTGCGCGAGAACATGGCCCGCTGCTTCCAGCGCGCCCGGAAGCTGGGACGACGGCCCGAAACCGTCGGCCCGCGGCTGGAGGCGGCCCGGCGGGACCTGCGACGCCGCCTCGACGAGCTGGAACTGCTCGAACGCGCGCCGTGGGACGACCCGGCGGCGCGGGCCGTGCGCGAGCGCTGGACGCCGCCGCCGGAGTCCCCGGCCGCGCGGCCGATCGGGCGCCGCCGCGGTCCGCCCGAACACGTGCCGTTCCGCCGCTTCACCTCCGCCGACGGCCACGAAATCCTCGTCGGAAAGTCCTCCCGCGACAACGACCGCCTCACGTTCCAGGTGGCGCGCGGGTTCGACGCCTGGCTGCATGTGGCCGGCGCGGCGGGGTCGCACGTGATCGTGCGCGTGCCCAAGGGCCGGCCGGCCAGCGAGACGGCCTTGCGCGACGCGGCGCTCCTCGCCCTCCACTACTCGAAGCTCGCCGCGGGCGGGGAGGGCGAGGTCCTCGTCGCCCGGCGCGCCGACGTGCGGCGCGTCCGCGGTGGCGCTCCAGGCCAGGTGACCGCGCGCGAGCAGCGGCGGATCTGGGTCCGGGCCGACCCCGACCGCCTCCGCGCGCTGCTCGATTCCGCCGGCGACCTTCCCGAACAGGAGTGACCCCGCCGGCCGGCGTCCCCTTCTTCCACCTCCCGGATGATGTCGCAGCCGTCTGGCAGGCTCCGGCTCGACCCCTGGAAGATGGTTCTTCTCCTTTCCTTGCGCCGAGGCGGGATGCCCCATCGCCGCTTCCACGGCCCGGGCCGAAAGCCCGGATCTACGACCTTCCGAACTCGTCGGGGCACGCGACGAAACTCTCGGCCCTTGACGCTCGACTCTCGACGCGCGGCCCAGGAGTTGCGTTCGGCGGCGGCCCCTGGCCGCGCCATGGAAGGATCCGGCACGTCGCCGGACGATTCCCCGTTTTTGCCACGACGCCGGTTCTGCGGTATTCGACCCGTATGCGGTCACGACGCACGGTGGCGGTGCTCTTCGGGGGTCGGTCGGGGGAGCACGAGGTCAGCCTGCGTTCCGCGGCTTCGGTGGCCGAGGCGCTGCTGCCGAACCACGACGTCCTCTGCGTGCGGATCGGCAAGGACGGCGGCTGGCGGCTGCTGGAGGGGACGCGGCCGTCGCCGCACGGCGGCGTCCCGGTGTTCCTCGCGCCGAGCCCGGACGACGGCGGCCGTCTGCGGCGGTTGGCGGATGCGGCCGAGCTGGCGCGGCCGGACGTCGTCTTCCCGGTGCTGCACGGGACCTACGGCGAGGACGGCACGGTCCAGGGACTGCTCGAACTGGCCGGCGTGCCCTACGTCGGCGCCGGCGTCGCCTCCTCCGCCGCCTCGATGGACAAGGAGATGATGAAGGCCCTCTTCGCCCGCGCGGGATTGGCGCAGGTCGAGTACGCCGTCCTGCGGCGCCGCGACGCCACGGCGGAGGCGGACCTCCCCGCACGGCTCGGCCTTCCCCTGTTCGTCAAACCCGTCAACCTCGGGTCGAGCGTCGGCATCCGGAAGGTCAAGCGCGCCGAGGATCTCGGCGCGGCGATCGAGTTCGCCTTCCGGTTCGACCGCAAGGTGATCGTCGAGCGCGGCGTGGAGGCGCGGGAGATCGAGGTCGCGGTGCTCGGGAACGACGACCCCGAAGCTTCGGTGCCGGGCGAGATCGTGCCCGACCGGGAGTTCTACGACTACGACTCGAAGTACGACGCCGCGAGCCGGACCGAGCTGCGGATCCCGGCGCCGGTTCCGCCGGAGCTGGCCGACGAGCTGCGCCGGACGGCGGTGGCCGCGTTTCGCGCCGTCGACTGCGCCGGCTGCGCCCGCGTCGATTTCTTCCTCGAACGGACCAGCGGCCGGGTGCTGGTGAACGAGATCAACACGATGCCCGGCTTCACCTCGATCAGCATGTACCCCAAACTCTGGGCCGCCTCCGGCGTGCCGTACCCGGAGCTGCTCGCCCGGCTCGTCGATCTGGCCTTCGAGCGGCACGCGGAGCGCGCGCGGCTCCAGACCGACTACCGGCCCTAGCCGGCGAGCGGTCCGAGCGGTGCGGCGGGCAGCGCGCGGCTAGATGCCGTGGAAGGCCTTGAGGAGGGGGGCGAGGACGAGGGCCACGACGCTCATCAACTTGATCAGGATGTTGAGCGACGGGCCGGCGGTGTCCTTGAACGGGTCGCCGACCGTGTCGCCGACCACGGCGGCCTTGTGCGTGGGCGAGCCCTTGCCGCCCAGCGCGCCGCCCTCGATGTACTTCTTGGCGTTGTCCCAGGCGCCGCCGGCGTTGGCCATGAAGATCGCCATCAGCACGCCCGACACCGTCGCGCCGGCCAGCAGGCCGGTCAGCATCCGGATGTCGATCAGTCCGGCCACCAGCGGAGCGCCGATCGCCAGCAGGCCCGGCAGGACCATCTTCTTGATCGCGGCGTCGGCCGAGATCGCCACGCAGCGGGCGTAGTCGGCCTTGACGTCCTCCTTGCCTTCGAGCAATCCGGCGATTTCCTTGAATTGGCGGCGGACCTCCGCGACCATCGATTGGGCCGCCAGGCCGACCGCGTTCATCGCCATCGAGGAGAAGAGGAACGGCAGCATGCCGCCGACGAACAGCCCGGCCATCGTCGTCGGATCGACGAGCTGGACGTCGGTCACGCCGACCTGTTGCCGGAACGCCGCGAACAGCGCCAGCGCGGTGAGGGCCGCCGAGCCGATGGCGAAGCCCTTGCCGATCGCCGCGGTGGTGTTGCCGACGGCGTCGAGCTTGTCGGTGCGGCCGCGCACCTCCGGGGGCAGATGGCTCATCTCGGCGATGCCGCCCGCGTTGTCCGCGATCGGGCCGTAGGCATCGACGGCGAGCTGCACGCCGGTGGTGGAGAGCATGCCGAGACCGGCGATGGCGATGCCGTAGAGCCCGGCCAGGTCGTAGGCGGCCCAGGTCGCCGCGGCGATCAGCACCAGCGGGATGGCGGTCGAGAGCATCCCCGTCGCCAGGCCCTTGATGATGTTCGTCGCCGGCCCCATCTCCGCCGCCTTGGCGATGTCGCGCGCCGGCTTGCGCGCCTCGGCCGTGTAGTACTCGCTCACCAGCCCGATGATCACCCCCACCGCCAGCCCGGCCACCGTCGCCAGGAACAGCCGCCCGGCCGAAATCACGCCGGCGTCGGACGCCACCGTCTCCGGCACCAGCCACTTCAGGATGAACCAGCTCGCGATCACCATCAGGATGTCGGCCACGAACATCCCCATGTTGAGCGCCGCCTGCGGGTTGCCGCCCTCGCGCACGCGCACGAAGAACGTGCCGAGGATGGCGCACAGGATGCCGGTGCCGGCCAGCACCATCGGCAACAGCACCAGGTTGTACTGGTAGTCGGGGTTGGTATGGGACAGCGGCACGATCCACAGCACGCCGAGCACCATCGCGCTGATGATGGCGCCGACGTACGATTCGAACAGGTCGGCGCCCATCCCGGCGACGTCACCCACGTTGTCGCCCACCAGGTCCGCGATCACGGCCGGGTTGCGCGGGTCGTCCTCGGGGATCCCCGCCTCGACCTTGCCCACCAGGTCCGCGCCCACGTCCGCCGCCTTCGTGTAGATGCCGCCGCCGACGCGCGCGAACAGGGCGATCGAGGAGGCGCCGAGCGAGAAGCCGCTGATCGAGGAGATGACGGCATCGATGCCGTTCCCGGCGACGCCGACCTCCAGCCCGAACAGCGCCTTGTACAGGAGGAACAGCAGGCCGAGGCCCAACAGCCCGAGGCCGACGACGCACATCCCCATCACCGCGCCGCCGGCGAACGCGACGCCCAACGCCTTGTTGAGACCCGTTCGCGCCGCCTCCGACGTCCGGACGTTCGACCGCACCGCGACGCGCATGCCGAAATTCCCGGCCAACGCCGAGCAGAACGCACCGACGGCGAACGAGAGCGCCACCCACGGCTTCGCGTCGCCGGAGAGGTGGTTGGCCACCGCCAGCGCGCCGCCGACCACGATCACGAAGACCACCAGCACCCGGTACTGGCGATTCAGGAACGCCATCGCCCCTTCCCGGATGTGCCCCGAGATCTTCTGCATCGTCTCGGTGCCGGCACCCTGCTTGCGGATCCAGAACGTCCGCCACAGGGCGTACAGCAGAGCGACGACCCCCGCCACCGGAATCAGGTAGCTCAGCAGGACCATCCTCTCCTCCTTCCTCGCGACCGCGATCCGGCCGTCGTCCGGTCGGCCGCGCGGGCGCGCCGACCCCCCGCCTCGCGCGCCTATATGGAACAGCGACCGGGAAAAATCAAATCGATGCGCAGCGACCGCGCCGCTCCGGATGCGCCTCGGGGAATGGTCAGCGGGCCACCATCAGGCCGGAGAACGATCCCGCCGCCCGGTAGGTCCGCAGCCCCGGCGCTCCCACCGCCAACGCCCCGCTCGTCGCCGTCACGACCACCGGAGCGGTCACCGGCGCCTCGAACGCGCAGGCCAACGAGTTCCCGCGCACCCGGAAGGACAGGCGGTAGTCGACCCCCGTCTCGAGCCGGATGCCGACGTCCTGCTGGCGCAGGATCGAGTAGCTCACCCCGTCCCAGAGGCGCAGGTCCAGCCGATCGTGCGCCCCGTCGAGGGCGCAGAGGAACCACCGCACGGACCCGTCCGTCAGTTCGACCGCCCGCGCCAGCAGCCCGACCTGCTTCGCCGTCGTTCCGCCGCCCGGCTCGAGCGCCGTGATGCGGAAGACGCCCTGCAGGAAGTAGTCGTCGCCGAGATCCCAGCCGTCGTAGAACGCCACGGCGCTCGCCGCCGTGTCGGTCTGGTCGTAGCGGTCGGTGCCGAGAACCCACGTTCCACCCGGCGTCGTCCAGCCGGGGTCCGCCGGCAGCGCCAGGAACGGCTCGAATCGCAGGATCGACAACCCCGTCTCCGGCTCCGCCGGCGGTTCGCAGTCGTCGCCCAGTCCGTCCAGGTCCGCGTTGGCCTGGCCGGCGTTCGCCACGAGCGGACAGTTGTCGCAGTCGTCCGGCAGCGTGTCGCCGTCCTCGTCGTGCGTCCCCGCCCCCGCGCCGCACGGGCAGACGTCGATCGCGTCGAGCAGCGTGTCGCCGTCCGTGTCGCCCGCCTCGCACCGATCCCCGGTCCCGTCGTGGTCGCAGTCCTCCTGGTCGGGGTTCCACACGTCCGGGCAGTTGTCCGCGGCGTTGAGGACGCCGTCGCGATCGATGTCGTCCGGCGGCGGGATGTCCGGCTCGACGTCCGGCGGCGCGTCGGCCTCCGCGTCGGCGTCGGGCCCGATGTCGGGTTCCACCTCGACGTCGGCGTCGGCGTCGGATCCGACGTCGGCCTCGACGTCGGCATCGGCATCGGCATCGGCATCGGCATCGGCGTCGCCGTCGGGCCCCGTCGGCGTGTCGGCATCGACCGTCTCGTCCGTCGCTCCGTCGTCGGGCGGCACGTAGAACGGGTTCGGTTCGGTGCAGCCCGCCGCGGCGGCGAGCGCAACCAGCACGCAGCCGTGATACAGACCTCGCATACCGGACAGTCTACACGGCGGTGCGGGGACCCGTCCACACCCGGTCCCCGGCGCGCGGTTCCCCCGCCTGGCTGCGGCCCGCCGAAGCCCCCCGGCGGAACGGCGGTGGTGGAGGCGAGCGGCCGAAGCCGATTCTCGGCGCCGTCCGGACATGGTACTCTTCGGCCTCGATGGTCGGGCCGACCCGCGACACCGGACCCCGCACCGGCACCGGCCGCCGCCGGGGCGTGGCGGCGGCCTCCGAACGGGCGCAACTGGCGGCGCTTCCCGGTCTGCTGCGCGCCTGGGCGCCGCCCGAAATGCGCGGCGGAGAGCGCATGGCGGTCCGCGACCGCCTCGTCGTCGGCCGGTCCACGGAAGCCACCTGGCGCATCGCCGACGAGGAACTCTCGGGGCGGCACTTCGAGGTCTGGCGGGTCGGAGAACGGCTGGCGCTGCGCGACCTTGAGTCCACCAACGGTACGGCGATCAACGGCGAGTGGGTGCTGGCGCCGCGGGAGATCGAGGCCGGGGACCTGGTGCGGGCCGGGCGCTGCCTGTTCGTCGTGCACGAACGGCCGATGGGGACGGCGCCGCCGTCGCGCACGACCGTGACTGTCGCCGGCAGTCCGGCCGACCGGCTGGCCCAGGCGCCGTCGCGATTCGCCGCCCGGCTGCGGGCGGCCCTCCATGCCGCGGGACTCGACCCTCTCCCCGTGCTGGCCGCCCTGCGCACCGACGACCTCGAGGCGCTCGCGCTCCTCGGGCCGTCCGACCGCGCCGCGCAGGAGCGCGAGGCGATCGCCGACGCCTTCGTCGAGGAGGTGCGGCGCGTGGAAGACCCGCCGGCCGCCGTGCTGCACCACCTCGTGCTGCGCCGTCATCCGGATTCCCCGGTCTTCGTGCGGCTCACCGCGGGCGTGCCCGGGGCGCCGGACGATGCGGCCGCCTACGAGCGGCGGCGGGAGCTGATCCTGGAGCTGTATCGCGAGGTCTCGGGCGACCTGCGGGCCCTGGAACTGCTGCTGCGCCAGCGCGGCATCCCGGTGACGCGCCGGTGGCTGTCGGTTCACCTGGAACGCTGGGGCGCCCGGGTGATGCGCGCGCCCCGCCGCGGGTAGCCGCCGGCTCGCCGCCCGGTTCGACCGCCGACCCCCTGCCTCCGCTCACCCGTGCGGCTCGCCCGGCCCGGGCGGCCGGTCCGGCGCGGGCGCGGCGAGCAGGTCCGCGAGGTGTTCGCGAGCCCACGCGACGTAGACTCCGGCCTCCGCCTGCATCGGCAGCTCGCCCCGCTCGACCGCCTGTTCCACGGCCTTGCGCAGCCGTCCGACGAGCGGGCCGGGGGCGAGGCCGAACGCCTCGATCAGCGCCGTGCCGAGCCCCTTCGGCAGGAGCACGGGGCGGGCGTCGAGTTCCTGCAGCTCCCGGACCCGCCGGGCCAGTTCGTCGAGCGCCGCCAGGCCGGCGCTGCGCCGCGCCGTGCGCTGCGTGGTGATGTCCGCGCGCGACAGCAACAGCAGTTCGTCCAGATGCTCCTCCATCTCGCGGGCGAAGCGGCGGACGGCCGAGTCGGTCCACGAGCGGTCGTACTGGCTGGCCCGGAGGTGGTGCAGCACGAGGAAGCGGACGGCGGCGGCATCCTCGGCGGGCATCCCCAGCCGGCGCAGCACGCGCCGGGCCATCCGCGCCCCGACCTCGGCATGTCCCAGGAAGTGCACGGTGCCGTCGGGGGCCACGCTGCGCGTGCGGGCCTTGCCGATGTCGTGGAGCAGGGCGGCCCAGCGCAGGCGGCGCGTCGGCTCGGCCTGCCCGACCACGATGCAGGTGTGCGCCCAGACGTCCTTGTGCGCGTACCCGTCGCGACGCCCCTGCGGCCGCACCGTGTCCTCGTGCAGTCCGACCAGCGCCTGCACCTCGGGCAGCAGCGCCGCCAGGGCGCCGCTGCGGCGCAGGTGCTCGAGCCCCGCGGCGGGGCGCGGGGCGAGCAGCAGCGCGTCGAGTTCCCGGAAGGCCTCGAGCGGTTCGAGTTCCGCGAAGGCCCCGGCCTCGACGGCCGCGACTTCGTCCTCGCCGCCCAGTCCGGCCGCCGCCCGCACGGCACGCCGCACCGCCGCCCGAGCCGCGTCCCGCCGCTCTCCCGCATCTTCCGGCTTGCCGGTCGTCACGCTGCGCTCCGCTTTCTCCGCCCCGAGTCCGTTCAGATCTTGGTCTCGCGTCGCAGCCTCCGCAGGTCCTCCGTCGTGTCGCGGAAGCGCTTGACGACGGTGAGCAGGATGTCGAAGGCGATCGATGGCCGGTCCTTGATCGCGGCCTTGAGATCCCACGAGGTCAGGGTGAGGCACAGCGTCGGCTCCTCCGCGACGACCGTGGCCATCCGCTCCTCGCCATCAATCACGGCCATCTCGCCGACCACCGCGGGGGGCGCGAGGTGGCCGAGGAGGACGCGGGTGCCGTCGGGCATCTCCTCCTCGACCCGCACCCGCCCCTCGGCGACGACGAACATCGCCACGCCTCGTTCGCCCTGGCGGCAGAGCGTGTCGCCGGCCGCGTAGCGCACCTCCTGGCACGACTTGGCCAGGGTCTTGAGGTCGCCGCGCTTGCAGTTCGCGAAGATCTCCACTCGACCGAGCAGTTCGCGTCGGGTCGCGATGTCCATCACGCCTCCTCGTCGCCCGCCGCGGCCCGCCGCAGCAGGTCCGCCGCCGCGGCGCGCGCCTTCGGTCCGGGCTCGGCCCCGCCGACCAGTCGCGCGATCGCCTCGACGCGCTCCGCCGGCGACAGCGCTCTCGCGCGCGTCACCGTGCGCCCGCCTTCCTCGACCTTCTCCACCAGAACGTGGGCGGCGCCCTGGGCCGCCACCGCGGGCAGGTGCGTCACGCAGAGCACCTGGTGGTGCCGCGCAACCTCGCGGATCGCCGCCGCGACGCGGCGCGCCGCCTCGCCCGAGACCCCCGCGTCGACCTCGTCGAACAGGTACGTTGCCGTCGGCTCGCGATCGGCCAGCACGCGCTTGACGGCCAGCAGCAGTCGCGACAGCTCGCCGCCGGAGGCGATCCGCGCCAGGGGGCGCTGGCCCTCGCCGGGATTCGGTGCGAACAGCAGTTCGACCGTTTCCGCGCCGTCCGGCGCCAGCCGCAGGCCGCCGGCGGCCGTCCCCTCCGCGCGCGGCGCCAGTCGGACCTCCTCCGCGGCGCCCTCCATGCCCAGGTCGGCCAGCGCGGCCGTC
>JAAZOP010000172.1 GCA_012797735.1 Myxococcales bacterium | reverse complement strand
GCGCCGACGGGTCCTCCGGCGCCGGGCACGGATCCACCGTCACCGGGCAGATGAGCCGCCAGTTCCACGAGTCGTAGCTCCCCGGGAAGATCGACCCCCCGTCGAGCGTCACCCAGCTCATCGGCGCGGCGCGGAACGAGTCGGGGCAGATCACCGGCGAGTCGCACCCGGGAATCCCCTCGTCGTACTCGGTGTCGCAGTCGTTGTCGACCCCGTCGCACCGCTCGTCCTCCGGGGCCACCGCCCCGTAGCAGTCGCTCCAGGTGAGGAACTCGGTGCAGGTTTCCACGCCGCGCGTACAGCGGCCCGAGCAGGGTTGGCCGGCCGGGCAGATCGCCGGGTCGCCCGGGAAGCACTCCAGCGTCGTGCCGGCGCCGCCGCACGTGCAGACCTCGTCGACCCGGGTGTCGCAGTCGTTGTCGATCCCGTCGCCGAAGGTCGACTCCCCGCACAACTCCGTCGTCAGGCAGGTGGGCGGGGCGCAGGGGTCGACCTCGACCTCCTCGGCGTCCTCCGGCCCTCCGCCGTCGTCCTCGACGACATCCGGTTCGTCCGGGCCGGCATCCGCCTCGGACTCCGCCTCGGTCCCGCCGTCGTCGGCTCCGCCGTCGGCGTCGGCGTCGGCCCCCGTGCCGGTGCACTGGCACATTCCGCCGACGCAGCGGCCGTCCAGGCGGCCGGCCGCCTGGCATTGCGCCAGACAGGTCGCGGGATCGCAGGCTCCGCCGTCGGTCGCTGCGTCGTCGCCGCCCGAACACCCGACCACGAAGGCCGCCAGTGCCAGGACGACCGGGCAGATCCAGAAACGTCGGTGCATCCTCCGCTCTCCTTGCCGCTGTCCGGCGCCCCGGTCAGGGCGCGTGGGTGAAGGTGCTCCAGGGCGGGCCGAACGACGCGCCGCGCTGCACCAGGCCGCCGCCGGACCCGTCGACCAGCGGGACGATCTCGCAGTCGAGCTCGCCGCAGCGTCCCGTGTAGAACATCACGTCGGCCACCAGCCAGTTGTCGTTGCTCTCCCCGTAGCTCGAACCGTAGACCAACGGCTGCGGGCCGAACGTCCCGCGCAGCGCGCCGCCGCAGTAGACGTTGACCGTCGCGTTCGTGGTTCCGGAGAACCCGTGGGCCGAGTAGTAGTTGACCATGATCCGCATCGGCTGGAACAGGGGCGGGTTGTCGACGTTGATGTTCTCCGGCGCGCAGAAGTCGTAGCTCGTCGGGTCCGTCACGCCCGTCTCGCAGTAGATCACATCGACGTCGAGGCGCGGGTTCAGGCAGGAGCCGTACGCGACCCACTCTTCCCCTTCGCCGTGGGGCGCGTCCTGGCAGGCCGTAAGGTCCGTGGTGGCGGGGAGGCCCCAGTCGACCTCGGGCGACCCGCCCCAGCAGCAGGAGCTGGCCTTGCAGTTCGCGTAGTAGCAGTCCTGGGGGCTGCCGAAGAACTCGGAGGTCGCCCCCCACTGGTGCAGATGGAGATCGACGTCCGTGTCGCCGTGCGCCGAGCCGCGGGTATCCCAGTTCAGCTCGACCCGCAGCCCGCCGCCCTGCGCCAGGATGTAGAACCCGCAGGTGTAGGTGTTCGTCCCGACCACGATCGTCGCCACCGCCCGGTACGTTCCCGACGAGATCAGGAACACCCGCGTGTCCCGCGCCGACGGGTCCTCCGGCGCCGGGCACGGATCCACCGTCACCGGGCAGATGAGCCGCCAGTTCCACGAGTCGTAGCTCCCCGGGAAGATCGACCCCCCGTCGAGCGTGACCCAGCTCATCGGCGCGGCGCGGAACGAGTCGGGGCAGATCACCGGCGAGTCGCACCCGACAATCCCCTCGTCGTACTCGGTGTCGCAGTCGTTGTCGACCCCGTCGCACCGCTCGTCCTCCGGCGCCACCGCCCCGTAGCAGTCGCTCCAGGTGAGGAACTCGGTGCAGGTTTCCACGCCGCGCGTACAGCGGCCCGAGCAGGGTTGGCCGGCCGGGCAGATC
>JAAZOP010000171.1 GCA_012797735.1 Myxococcales bacterium | reverse complement strand
GCCACGACGGCCGCCACGGAGGCGCCGGCGCCCGCCGCGACTCCACCGAAACCCGAGTCCAAGGCGAGCGATTCCAAGGCGGGCACCGAGACCGATGGTGGCGGGCACGATGCGCCCGAAAAGGGCGACCGGAGGCCGGAATGAGCGACGTTCAATCGGCCAGGACGACCGGCACCCCCTGGTGGCGCCGCCGCCCGTGGCTGCGCGACGGCCTCGCCGCCTGGGCCGTGGTCACGCTGGTCGGTTCGATGCTCGTGACCCGCTGCGCCCGCCTCGACCCGGCCGAGCCGCCCGCGCCCGAACAGGTCGAGGCGCTGCTGGCGGCGCTGCGCGACGCCGCGGAAGGCCGCGTCCCGGGCGACCTGGGCGAGGCGGCGAAGACGGCGCTGCCGGGCCCGGTGCGCGTCCTGCTCTGGCATGCCGGCCTCCCGGCGTTCCGGCAGGAATTCGAGGCTCCCACGCTGGGCGAGCTGGCCGCCCAGGCCGCCCGCGCCCTCGGCGAAGCCCGCGTGGCGGGACGTTTCGAGAAACTCGATCTGGCGCGGGCGCGGTTCCACCTTTCGTTCGTCGTCGGCGAACAGGCCATCCTGGAATGGCCCGTGCTCGCCGCCTCCGCCTCCTTCGTCACGACGCTCGACGGCGTCGCCCTGCACCTCGCCGACCGCACTCCTCGCCTCTATCCGGACGACCTCCTGCGCGCCCGCATGTACTCCGCCTTCCTGCCCCTGCCCGGCGGTCAGATGAAGGCCGGTCTGGACGTCCCGCGGGCCGTGGAGTCGCTCTGGCTGGGAACCCACCTGCCCGACGAGGCGTGGGACGAGCAGCGGCCGTCGTTGCGGCGGTTCCGCACGGCCGAGTTCGTCGAGCGTCCGGGACAGCTTCCCGAGCGTCTGGTCGCCGGGCGGGTCATCCAGCCGCCGCCGCAGACGGTGGACGACTACCGCGCCGCCGCGCTCGACGGCGTCCGCTGGCTCGACGGCATGCTCCAGCCCAACGGCCGCTTCCAGTACGACTACGACCCGCTCGCCGACGCCCCCTTCGACTTCGGCTACTCGCTGCCGCGCCACTCCGGCGCCGCCTACTTCCTCGCCTTCGCCCACCGCAAGACCGGCGACCCCACCGCCCGCGCCGCCGCCGCCCGCGCGCTCGACTATGTCGTCGAACGCGAGCTGCGCGACTGCAACCCGGCCCCGGGTCGTTGCGTCGGACAGGGCGGCGTCGTCGATGCCGGCTCGACCGCCCTCACCATCGTCGCCATGGCCGAGTACGAGCGCGGCACGCACGAGGGGAAGTACCTCGAGCCGCTGCGGCGGCTCACGGAGTTCCTCGTCTGGCTCCAGGAGCCGGACGGCGACTTCGTGCACCTGTACGACGTGACGGAGAACCGGCGCTTCCCCGACCGGCTGCTCTACTACTCGGGCGAGGCCGCGCTGGCGCTGGTCGAGGCCTACCGCGTCCTCCAGGATCCCGCGCTCCTCGATCGCATCCGTGCGGCCCTCGACTTCCTCACCACCGAGAACTGGTCCTTCTTCGGCTCGGCCTACTTCTACGGCGAGGAGCACTGGACGTGCATCGCGGCGTTCGAGGCGTTCCCCGAGGTGCAGAGCGATGCGTACCTCGAGTTCTGCGAGGAGTTCGCCGCGTTCCTGCGCGAGATGCAGACCGAGGAAGGCGAACCGCCGTTCGGTTTCGAGGGGGCGTACGTCGTCACGCCGTTCCTCGCCCCGCGGACCACCCCCGTCGCCGGGCGCACCGAGGCGACCGTGGCGACCTACAAGCTCGGCGAGGCGATGGGCCGGCCGAACCTGGTCGTCCTCGAGCAGGTGCGCCGGTCGCTGTCGTTCCTGATCCGGCTGCGCTATGGCCCCGACGCCAGCCCGCTGTTCCAGCGGCCCGAGCGGGCGGCCGGCGGCATGCCCGGCGGCTTCGACGACCCCGTCGTGCGCATCGACTACGTCCAGCATGCCGGCAACGCCCTGCTCGGCGGCGCCGACATCCTCGCCGACTACGAGCTGGCGCCGCCCTGAGCGGCGCGGGACGGGACCGCCCGTGCAGTTCATCGATGAGGTCACCGTCGAGGTGCGGGCCGGGGACGGCGGCGACGGCTGCGTCGCCTTCCGTCGCGAACGCTACCGCCCCCGCGGCGGGCCCTCCGGCGGCGACGGCGGCGACGGCGGCGACGTCGTGCTCGAAGCCGCCGAGAACGTCCGCACCCTCCTCCAACTCAGCCTCGCCCCGCGCCTCGAAGCGCCTCGCGGCCAGCACGGACAGGGCAACGACCGTTTCGGCCGCAACGCCGAACCGCTCGTCGTCCGCGTCCCCGTCGGCACCGTCGCCACCGACCTCGCCACCGGGCAGATCCTGGCCGACCTCCGGAGCCCTGGCGCCCGCGTGGTCCTCGCCCGCGGCGGTCGCGGCGGCCGGGGCAACATGAGCTTCGCCACCCCGGGCAACCGCTCGCCCCACAAGGCCGAACCCGGCGCGCCGGGCGAGGAGCGCCGCGTCCGCCTCGAACTGAAAGTCCTCGCCGACGTCGGGCTCCTCGGCTTCCCCAACACCGGCAAGTCGACGCTGATCCGCGCCGTCTCGCGCGCCCGGCCCAAGGTCGCCCCGTATCCGTTCACCACGCTCACCCCCCACGTCGGCGTCGTCACGCTCGGGCCCGAGCGCACCTTCGTCGTCGCCGACATCCCGGGCCTGATCCCCGGCGCCGCTCGCGGCGCCGGCCTGGGGTTCCGCTTCCTCCGCCACGTCGAACGTACGGCCGTCCTCCTCCACCTCGTCACGCTCGACCCCGCCCCCGGCCGCAAGCCGCTGGCCGACTACGACGCCCTCAACGCCGAGCTGCGCGCCTACTCGGCGGCCCTCGCCGCCAAGCCCCAACTCGCCGTCCTCACCAAGCTCGACCTGCCCGACGTCCGCGCCGCTCGACCCCGCCTCGAACGCTCCTTCGCCCGCCGCGGCGTCGAACTGCTCGCCGTGTCCGCCGCCACCGGCGAGGGGGTCAGCGACCTCCTCCTGCGCGTCGAGGCGCTGGTGCGCCGGACCCGCGCCGCCCGGCCGGCCGACTACGGCGACGACGTCCCGGGGAACAACGACAGTCCGCCCTCGGCCGAGTAGACCGCCTCTTCCGCGTAGCTCGCGAACCGCTCCACCCGTTGCACCGTCAGCCGCTCCACGAACGCCCGGGCCGGCTCCACCTGGTAGTGCCACGCCCGCCGAGACCCGTCCGGCACCCGGCGCGCCACCGTCCGCAACACCACCGACCGATCGTCGAACGGCATGGCCGCGAACGAACGCCGGAACGCCTCGTTGTAGGCGAAGTACTCCTCCGCGTTGGACAGGTAGACCACCCGCATCGGCGCCCCCAGCGCGCGCTGCGCCCCGGCCAGCGCCGGCATCGTACCCTCGCCGAGCAGGTCGCCGGGCACGATGCGAACCCGGTCCTCGGCGAACATCGCCCGCACGTAGCGGTACCACGCCGGGTCCGCCAGCCACGAGCCCGGCCCGCCGTCCGGGGTCCGGCGCGCCGCCACCTTCTCGAAGTAGCGGCCCGCCGCGGGCCGCAGGGTGTCGAACAGCTCGATCAACTCCGCGCGGTCCGGGTCGCCGGCGAACGCCGCCTCCACCAGACCTCGCGTCGCCCGCTCGTCGAACGGCTCCCACCGCAGCAGGAACTCGTCCGGCGACACCGATTCCAGGATCAACGCCCGGAGGATCCGGTGCGCCTGCGTCACCACCGCGTCGTAGTCCATCAGCCAGACGAACTCGGACCGCGCCGCCGCGAACAGCGTGTAGTTCTGGTCCGCGCCGACGCCGAGGTACCCGCCGCCGAGGCCGGCGACGTACGGCAGCCACAGCGCGTGGTCGCTCTCGTTCGACAGCGCGAAGTGCCGGTCGTCGAAGCGCCGCCGCGGCAGGGGCTCCGCCGCCGCGCCGAGGAGCGTCTCGCGCTCGGCCGCCGCCAGCGGCCGCACCCCCGTCTCGGGCGGCGGCGGCGGCTCCGGCCGTCGCTGGTACGGAGCGTCCAGCGCGCAGCGGAAACCGAGCCGGTGGCCGCCGGAATCGGGTCGCATCCCGCGACGGTTCGCCACCCGCAACTGGTCCGCCGGCCAGAACCACGACCCGCCCCGCAACACCCGCCGGTCCCGTCCCGGACAGACGTCCGCCCCTCCGCACGGCCCCCGCGGGTCGCGGCCGAAACAGGCCTCGCCGCACTCGCCCGCGCAGCCCCGATAGCAGGGCGTGTACCAGTCCTGCACGAACTCGTACGCGTTGCCCGACAGGTCGAAGACGCCCCACGGGTTCGGAGCGAACGAACCCACCGGTCGCGCCCACGCCGGCTCGCACCCCCTGTACATCGCGCGCTCGCACGACGGCGGCTCGTTCCCCCACGCATAGATCCGACCGTCGCCCCCGCGCGCCGCCTTCTCCCACTCCGCCTCCGTCGGCAACCGCTTGCCCGCCCACGCGCAGTAGGCCCGTGCGTCCTCCCAGGTCACCGCCACGACCGGTTGCTCCGGGTCGTTGAAGTGCGGGTAGTGGTGGCGCAGCCGGCACGCCCCCGCCTCCATGCACCGCCGGTACTCCGCGTTCGTCACCTCGTGTCGGTCCAGGTAGAAGGTCGAGACTTCGATCTCCGCCGCCGGCCGCTCGTCCGGCTCCCCCCGGTCGTCTCCGCGCGCGAACGGTCCGCCGGGGATGCACGCCATCCCCGGCGGCGGCTCGACGCAAGCCACCCAGCCGTCCGGCCCCACCGGCTGGAGCGGCACCGCCCGACCCCCGACATCCTCGGCGTCGGCCGCGGTCGAGTCGGTCCGGGGGGCGCCGTCCGCCTCGGCCCGTCCGTCGACCGGCGCATCGCCCCCGCGAGTGCCGCCGCCGTCCCCGTCCCGCCCGTCCGCCGCGCGTTCCGCCCGCGCCTCCAGGGCTTCTCCGCCCGCCTCCGCCGCGCCGCCGCCCTGCGGTCCCGCCGTCTCGCCGCCGCCGCACGCCCAGACCAGGGCCAGCCACGGCAGGAGTCGATGCCGCCGGCCGATCGTCGCGTCCACCGCCTGTGCCTCCGCGCCCGTCGCGCACCGCGATCCTGCGCCTTGCTCCCGAGCGGTGTCAAAACGCGCCTCCGCCGCGCCGCGGCGGTGCTACAGTCCGCCCGGCGGGAGGAAGCACGATGCGAACCTCGATCTTCCGGTCGGTCGGGACGGGAACCGCATGTGTCGGTTGGCTGGCGCTCGCCGCCGCCTGCGGAGGCGCGGCGCCGGCCACGGAGACGCCCGCGGACCAGGGCGCTGCCGCGCCGCCCCCGGCGGGGGAGGGTGCTCCGCCGGCCGCCGCCGGGGAAAAGGCTTTTCGCGTGGAGCCCGGACCGGGCCGGACCGCGGCCGCCCCGGCGGACGAATCAGCCCGGCGCCATGCCGTGATCATCGGGGTTTCCCG
>JAAZOP010000170.1 GCA_012797735.1 Myxococcales bacterium | reverse complement strand
GTTGCAGGCCAAGGCGCTCAAGCTCCTCGGCGTCTCGCACCGCTACGGCGTGACGTAGGCAGTGGAGGATCACCGCCAACCGCCGCAACGCGCGGCAGGAAGGTCGAATTCACCCTGGCGACTACCGGAACTTCGGGCTAGGGGGCGGCCGGCGGCGCGCAGATCGCCCGGCCGAGCCACACGCGACCCGGTGCCGCCGGGGGCGCACCGCGCACGAACGCGAACCAGTGCTCGTCGCCGGCACCGGCGCGGAGCAGCACCGGGTCGCGCGGGAGGTCGCCGCCGGTGCTGATCTCCAACGGCGCGCCGGCCGGAGTGCCGTCGGCGCGGAACGTCGCGAGGCGGAGGCCGGCGCTGCCGCCGTTGGCCGGCGCCTCCTGGAACGCCCAGATCGCCGCGAATCCCTCGCCGGCGGGCGCGGCGCCGAACGTCCGGCGCGGCACGTCGACCTTCGGCCGGGCGGCCAGAAAGCCGGCGAGAAAACCGGCGGCGCCGGCCGCCACATCGGTCGCGTCCGACGCCAGCCGCGCGAACCGGACGTTCGCCGTCGAGTTCCACTCGGTCTTGTCCCGCCACAAGACCCCCAGGTCCTGGCCGAGCGGGACGGCGGCGAGTTCGAACAGGTCGGGGGGTTCGGCGGCCTCGGCCACCACCACCTCGCGCACCACGGCGGGCGGGTCGAGCGACAGCCGCGCCACGCGCACCTGGCGCCGGCCCTCGTCGAACCGGCCGAAGTACGCCAGGGCGGGACGCCCGCCCCAGGCCGCGAGCTGGTGATCGAAGACGAACCCCGTCTCGGGCGAAACGGCCACCGGCGCCGAGACCTCGAGGCCCCGCACCGCGGCGAAGTACAACGGATACGCCTCGGGCTGCGTGTGCGTGCGCCAGGAGACGACCAGCGCGTCGTTGAGGCCCAGGAGACGCGGGTCCTTCGACTCCACCGCCGTCCGACCCGGCATCCGCCAGGCGCCGGACCGCAGCGTCGCGGTGACGCGCGAGGCGTTCCAGGAGACGGCGCCGGCCGCATCGACCAGGCCGACGAACACCTCACCGACCAGGTCGCTCGGCTCGTTCCAGGCGAGGACGAAAGCCGAGCCGTTCCAGGCGAGCGCGGTCGGGGCGCGCGCGGCCCCCTCGCCCATCTCGACGGCGGCCCCGTGCGGCAGGCCGTCGAGCAGGCGTTCGAGCCGCGCCACCGCCCGCCGCCCCTCGTCGCGGATGTAGGAGACCCCGAGCACGCCGGGACCCCAGCCGAGGGACGGGGACGAGGCGTGGGAGGAGACGGGCGAGATCGGAACCAGAGCCCGGACCAGCCGGCACGCGGGCTGGGCGGGGACCGACGCCGCGACGCCGCCCTCGGCGCCCGGCCCGGGGAACGGCGCGACCGCCGCCGTCCCGTCCGGCGGTACCGCCGCGGAACGCTCGCCGCCGGCCTTCGAACAGGCGGACGCGCCCAGGACGACGCAAGCGACGAACAGGACGGGCGGGAGCGGCCGGGAGGAACGCGCGCACCGTCTCACCGCCGACCTCCAGCCGCGGACCCCGGCGGGCTAGTTGGTGCGGAACGGTTTCTCGATTTCCTTGCGGACCTTCTCCTCGTCGACCCCGCGGGCGACCGCCAACTCCTTCACGATCAGGGTGCGGGCGGTCTCCAGCATACGGCGTTCGCCGAAGGAGAGCTGCTTCTCGTTCTTCAGCCGCGACAGGTCGCGGAACACCTCGGCCAAGTCGTACAGCGATCCGGTCCGGATCTTCTCCATGAAGCCGCGGTAGCGCCGGTTCCAGGTCTGATGGTCGAGGTACACGGACGGCTCGTTGAGGATCGACATCACCTCGCGGATCTCGGCGCGCGAGGCGACCTCGCGCAGGCCGACCGCGGTGGCGTTGCGAACCGGGATCATCACCTTCATGTTCGAGTCGAGCACGCGGAGGATGTAGAAGCGCTCGGGCTTGCCCGCGATCTCCTTCTCCACGATCTCGACCACCTCGGCCACACCCTGGGCCGGACAGACCGCCTTGTCTCCCACCTTGAACGTCGCGGTGTCCGCCATCGTCGTGCCTCCCCGGCGCCCGGCCTCCCGGCCGCCGGCCGCGCCGCCCCGCGTGGAAGTCCTCGAATCTACACGGGTCGAAACGCGCGACATCGCCGTACTATAGCCGTTGGATCGTTCGAGCGTCAACAGGAAGTTCGCGGCGGCTGAAGTGGGTCAGCGGATCTGGCCCGCCAGTCCGACCAGCGCCGTCTCGGGGAGATCGGAAACCAGGGCGTAGACCAGGTCGCCGTCGCGGAACACGGCGTAGCTCACCGCCTCTCGACGACCGGCGAACACCGTCCGTCCGCCCGCATCGTAGGCCCGCTCGCCCCCCACCGGCCCGCCGTCGCCCCGCACGACGAGCACCGACAGCGCGCGCCCCTGGAGGTCGTAGGCCAGGTACGCGGCGTCTCGGTCGCCGAGATGTGTCAGCCGCCCGCCGCGCAACCGGACGCGCGGATCGGAGAAGCGCGGGGCGCGAAACCGGAACGGGACCTTGTCCTCGAACCAGTTCGAGACGGCGTTGCCGTCCGCCGTCGCCAACTCCAGCGGCAGCGTGCGCCGCACCACGCGGTCGTGACGGTCGAGCAGTTCCGCGGCGAACGGGTCGCCGTCCTGTTGGGCGGCGAGCCGGAATCCGGGAGGCGCCGGCGGGGCGGAGGGAGCGACCCCGCCGGCGCCCGAGGGCTGGGCGGCCGCGGAACGGTCCGCGACCGATCCAGAACCCGAAACAGGCCCGCGCGTGACGAAGGCGACCAGCAACGCCAGCCCGGCGGCGGCCGCCACGCCGCCGGCCGCCCAGACCGCCCGGCGAACCCGCCGCGCCCGCTGCGCGCGCCGCAGTTCGAACGACACCCGCTGCGCCAGCCGCTCGGGCGCCCGCGGGCGGTCGGCCAGCCGCCGCACCTCGCCCGCGAACCACTTCTCGAAGCGCGCCTGCGCCGCGCAGGCCGGACACGCCGCAATGTGCCCCTCGATGCGCGCCGCATCGGCCGGGTCGAGCTCGCCGTCCTTCCAGGGCCCGAGAAAGCGGCGGACCCATCCGCACGAGCCGGTTTCCATCGTCCTGCTCCTCAACGGGTCGCCCGCAACCGGACGACCTCGCCCTCCGCACCGCCGTCCTCGGCAGCCGTTCCTTCGACCTCCCCTTCCGCCTCCGCATCGGTCACCCACTCGCGCCCGCGCAGCAGGTCCTGCTGCAGCAGCTTGCGCGCGCGGTGCAGCCGCGACATCACCGTGCCGATCGGCGTCCCGATCGCGTCGGCCACTTCCCGGTAGGTGAGTTGCTCCACTTCCGCCAGCACGAACACCATCCGGAACGCCTCGGGCAACCGATCGATCGCGCGCTGCAACTCATCCGACACCAGCGGCTGCTGCATCACCCCCTCCGGGTCGCGCAGGCAACGCAGCGTCGCGTCCGACACGAGCCCCTCGTGGTACGGGTCGTCCACCGACAGATCCGCCGCCCGCCGTTCGTGCACCCGCCGCCGGTAGCGGTTGTAGTAGCAGTTCGTCAGGATCCGCAGCAGCCACGCCCGGAGGCTCGTCCCCTCCTCGAACCGATCGAACGCCCGGAACGCCCGCAGCAGCGTCTCCTGCACCAGGTCCTCGGCGTCCTCCCGGTTGCGCGTGTAGCGCACGCCGACCGAGTACAGGAGGTCCAGCATCGGCAGCGTCAGCTCCTCGAACCTCCTCGCGTCCACCGGCGCTCCCATCGTTCCCCGCCCTTCTCGTGCCTTCGAACCCCGTGGGACGGCCGCCTATTCCGAACCGGATCGGCCGCTGTTCGGGAACCTCGGCGACAACGTCCCCAGGAAGACCCGCGGCAGGCCTCAGCGGGCAGTGCGACCCGCGGCACGACGGCCCCGACCCCGCGACGGCGACCGCCGGGCGACCGCCTTCTCCAGGGCCGCCAGACGCTCTTCGAGCGCCCGGACGCGGGTGCCGATTCTTCGCAACGGTTCGAAATCGCTCACGACCTTGCTGACGAGATCATCGATCCGGCGCTGCACCTCCTCGGCCCACCGAACCCAGGTCGCCACCACCTCGTGCCGCACCGACTCCGATTCCGGCCCCGGACCCGCTGGCGTTCCGGCCGCCGCGGCGTCCGCCGCCGGCTCGGTCTTCCCCCCGTCTCCTCCGAGGCAGAGGAACTCCCGTACGCGCAGTTCGAGGTCCGGACGGCGGAACAGGGCGAGCAGCGTGCCGAGGGAGTAGCGCGGGTCGCGCCGCCGCCCCGCATCGCACAGGATCTGCGCCAGGGCGGTCTGCGTCACGTCCTCCCCCGTGCGATTGTCGACCACCCGCACCTCAACGCCGCGCCGCACGAGCGCCTCCACGTCCTGCAGGGTGACGTAGCGGCTCTCGGCGGTGTCGTACAGCTTGCGGTTGGCGTACCGCCGGATCGTGCGCTGTTCTCGCGGTTCCGGGGGGTGTTCCACGAGATCTCCCTTCGCCGGTCGAGCGGTGGGGGAAGGGTGGAGGCAGCGAGTCCTTCCCGCGCGCCCGGCGGCGAGTATACTAGCGCCGTCCTGGGCCGGGGCGAAGGGGGGTTCGCGTCCCGCGGCCGGAGCGTGCCATGGTCGTCAGCTGCCCGAACTGCAAGCGGCGCTTCAACCTCCCCCTGAACCTCGTGCGCTCGCGGAACGCCAAGCTCAAGTGCTCGAAGTGCAAGGCGACGTTCACGCAGGATCTGCGGGAACTGATCGGCGTGCCTTCGGCCAAGCTGACCGAGGACGAGGAACGGTTCATCGCCTCGTTGCCGCCGGCGCCGCCGCCCAAGGGCCCGCCCGGCGGCCCGCGGCCGGCGCCCGCGGC
>JAAZOP010000169.1 GCA_012797735.1 Myxococcales bacterium | reverse complement strand
CGCCATCGCCCTCGCCGCCTTCGGCGGAGCGCTCGGCCAAGGCCGCGCCGCCGCCGCCGCCCTCGAAGGCATCGCGCGGAACCCCGGCGCCCGCAAGGACCTGTTCGTCCCCTTCATCCTGGGCCTTGCGCTGATCGAGTCCCTCGTGATCTACGCGCTGATCATCGCCTTCATGCTCAGCGGCAAGGTCGGCTAGCGCCTTTCCCCGCTGGAGGCGCGCGGCCCGGGGACGGCACGGCCCGTCCGGGCTGCGGCGCGTCGTGCGACCATGCGGCGCTCTCCCCGCGACCGCTTCCGCCTCGAAGGCGCCACACCGGCGTCCGACGGCCGCCCGCGCCTGCGCTGCTCCCCCCTCCGCCCTCCGATCGAGGTGGTCCTCGTCGAGCCCGAGATCCCGCCGAACACCGGCAACGTCGCGCGCCTCTGCGCCGCCACCGGCAGCCGCCTCCACCTCGTCGGACCGCTCGGCTTCCGCATCGATGCCCGGTCCGTCCGCCGCGCCGGGCTCGACTACTGGCCCGCCGTGGAACGGGAGGCGCACCGGGACTTCGACTCGTTCCTCGAGCGACGCCCCGGGTCGCCGCTGTTCCTGTTCTCCGCCCGCGCCGTGCGGTCGTACCTCGCGGCCCCGTGGGCGCCGGGGGCGGCCCTCGTCTTCGGCCGCGAGTCGACCGGCCTGCCGGAGGAGATCCTGGCGCGCTTCCCCGACCGGGTGTGGGGGATCCCGACCAGCGGCCCCGTCCGCAGCCTGAACCTCGCCTCGGCCGTCGCGATCGTCCTCTACGAAGCCCTCCGCGCCCTCGGCGCCCTCGAACCCGCCGCCCCGGCGCCGTGACGGCGCGACCGCGATCCTGCGACCGGGCGGCGCGGACCGCTCTTGACAAGACGGGCCTCCGACCGGTATGCAACCCCGACCATGGCGTGCCGGGGCGTAGCGCAGCCTGGTAGCGCACGCGGTTCGGGACCGCGGTGTCGGAGGTTCAAATCCTCTCGCCCCGACCAACTCGGATCGCACCCGCGAGGTCCTCGGGCCTGAGCCCGACGCTCGTCGGGTGGCGCAGACGGCCGCGGCCGCCGGGCGGCGCAGGAGGCGCGGGATGACGACGATCGATGACAAGTGCCTCGACATCTTCCCCCACTGGCTCAACAACCTCGGCGACGACCTGCTCGCCCTGCTCGGCGTCGTCGAGATCAAGCAGCTCCCCCTCGAAGCCCGCCAGGCGCTCGCCGGCGCCATGAACTACGTCTTCAAGTCCCTCGACCTCGTCCCCGATGGGATCGATGAGATCGGCTACCTCGACGACGCCTTCGTCCTGCGCCTGGGCGCCGCCCGCGCCGCCCGCGAGAAGCTCGATGCGCTCCCCGGCGAGAAACTGGCCGCGCTGGAGAAGCTGGCGGCCGAGGCGGAACAGGTCCGCGACTTCCTCGGCCTGGCCCTCTTCAAGCGCTTCGAGACCTACGTCGGCAACCTGGCGCGCGGAGCGGCGCGCGGCCGCGCGGTGTCCGATATCTGCACCAACGACGACGTGCTCCGCGACTTCGCCGCCGACGTCCGCTCCTTCGCCAAGGGCTACCAGAGGCCGAACTTCAGCAAGGATCGCCGCAGCCTGATCAAGCTGCGCGCCTTCTTCGAGGCCAAGCTGCCCGAATGACGCGCGGGCGGGGGCCGGCCGGAACCGCTCACCCGTCTTCCCGCGATGTCGGGGAGGGCGTGGCGCGTCGTCGAGGACTCCGCCCGGGGCGCTGCCATGCGGGGGGTCCGGAGGGGACGGGGCTCCGACCGGTTGTGCCGGGAGGAAGCGCGGAGCGTCCGGGGAGGGCGGAGTCGCAGGGCGACGGATCTCCCCCCGACCTGGTGCGGCCGCCCCGGTGGCGGCGTCCGGTTCCTGGCCTTGCGTCCGGCCGGGCGGTTCTCCCCGGTGCACGATCACGGCCGGCCTTCCTGCCGTCGCCCCCCGGCCCCGGGGCGCCGGTTGCTTGCGATTCGCTTTCTCCCGCGCAGTCCGTCGCGGACGGACCGGCGCTTGACACCGGCCGTCCGACTCTCGACGCGCGGTCCGGGAATCGCCCGGCGGGGCGGCTCCCGGCCGCGCCATGGAGTGAGCCATGAATCCGGTCGCGATGGGAATCCTCCTCGCCGTGGCGTGGTCCGCCTTCTTCTGGTCGGTCGCCCGCCGCTTCAAGCTGATGCTGGTCGGCAAGCCGGAGATGCGCTGGGATCGCCCGTGGGAGCGCCTCGTCGGCACGGTCCGGTTCGCCTTCGCCCAGTGGAAGATGCCGCGCTACCCGCTCACCGGCCTGGCGCACATGGTGATCTTCTGGGGCTTCCTCGTCCTGCTCGTCCGCTCCCTGATCCTCTGGGGCCGCGGCTTCTCCCCCGACTTCGATCTCTGGTTCCTCGGCCTCGACAACGTCGTCGGCAAGCTCTACTCCGCGCTCAAGGACGTCGTCGCCGTCGGCGTGTTCGTCGCCGCCTCCGTCGCCCTCGTCAACCGCGTCGTCGTGCGTCCCAAGCGCATGACGCAGTCGTTCGAGGCGGTCCTGATCCTGCTGATCATCATCGTGATGATGGTCGCCGACGTGCTCTACGACGCCTCCGAGATCACCCTCCGCCACCTCGCCGCGGGCAGCCCCGTCCTGTTCCACAAGTCCGAACCTGCCGGCTCGCTGCTGGCCATGGCCCTCGGCCCCCTCCACCTGTCCACCGGAACGCTGCACGCCCTCGTCCACGTCGGCTTCTGGACCCACTCCACCCTCGTCCTCCTCTTCCTCAACCTGCTCCCCTACGGCAAGCACTTCCACGTCATCACCTCGATTCCCAACGTCTTCCTCCGCGACCTCCGCCCCCACGGCCGTCTCGTCCCGATCCCCGACATCGAGAACCAGGAGGTCTTCGGCGCCTCCAAGATCACCGACTTCTCCTGGAAGGCGATCCTCGACCTGTACTCCTGCACCGAATGCGGCCGCTGCACCGATCGCTGCCCCGCCAACCGCACCTGCAAGAAGCTCTCCCCCAAGGAGATCACCCTCCATCTCCGCGACAACCTCAAGGCCCGGGCCCCCGAGTTGATCGGCGACGTCGAGTCCGGCAAGCCGACGAGCGAACCGGCGCACGAGGAGCCCGCCGGCGAGAAACCCAAGATCGCTTCCGAGACCCTGGTGCCCGACGTGATCGACCACGACGTCCTCTGGGCCTGCACCACCTGCCGCGCCTGCGAGAACGAATGCCCGGTGTTCATCAGCTACGTCGACAAGATCGTCGAGATGCGCCGCAACCTGGTGCTGGAACGGGGCGAGGTGCCGAGCCTGCTGGCGAACGCCCTGCGCGGCGTCGAGACCAACTCCAACCCCTGGAACATCTCCGCCATGGACCGCGCGAAGTGGGCCGAGGGACTCGACGTCCCCACCATGGCCGAGACGGAGGGAAAGGACATCGATTACCTGCTCTGGGTCGGCTGCGCCGCCTCCTTCGACGACCGCGCGAAGAAGATCGCCCGCGCCACCGTCCACCTCCTCCGCAAGGCCGGCGTCTCCTTCGCCATCCTCGGCGAGGAAGAAGCCTGCACCGGGGACATCGCCCGCCGCGCCGGCAACGAGTACCTGTTCCAGATGCTCGCCCAGCAAAACGTCGAGACCCTCAACAAGTACAAGGTCCGGCGCATCGTCACCGTCTGCCCCCACTGCTACAACACCCTGGCCAACGAGTACCCCGACTTCGGCGGCTACTACCGCGTGATCTCCCACGGCGAGTTCCTCGCGCAACTCCTGCGCGAAGGGAAGCTCAAGCCCGAGAAGAACCTCGGCGGCCGCGTCGCCTTCCACGACTCGTGCTACCTCGGCCGCTACAACGACATCTACGACCCGCCCCGCGAAGTGCTCCGCGCGGCCGGCGTCGAGGTTCTCGAGGCGCCCGAGCACCACGACCGCGGCCTCTGCTGCGGTGCCGGCGGCGCCCAGTACTTCATGGAAGAACAGACCCCCGACCGCATGAACGTCCGCCGCACCGAACAACTCCTCTCCACCGAGGCGAAGACGATCGCCTCCGCCTGCCCGTTCTGCATGACCATGCTCACCGACGGCCTGAAGGCCAAGAACCTCGAGGAGGAGATCCGACAGCTCGACATCGCCGAGATCCTCCTCGAAGCCTGCGGCGGCGCCCCGCCACCGCCCGCCGGGGATTCCGCGACCGAAACCAAGGACCAGCCTCCGGCGCAGGCCTGAGCCGCCGGCGGGGGATGCGATGCAGGCCGCTGCGCCGACCCCCCCGCCCACCGCCGACCTCCCCGCCGGCCCGTCCCCGCTCCTCGACCTCGCCGTCACCCTCCTCGCCTTCCTCGCCGTCATCCTCCTCGCCTGGCTCGCCGCCCGCTGGCTCCTGCGCCGCATGTACGGACCCGGCGCCGGCGGCGGCCGCATCCGCGTCCTCGAACGCCTCCCCCTCGAACCACGCCGCACCCTGTACCTTGTCGAAGCCGGCGAGAAACTCCTCCTCGTCGGCTCCACCGAACACGAGATCCGCCTCCTTGGGGAGTTCTCCAGCGAAGAGCTGCCGGCCCCGTTGCCCCCCGCCGAACGACGCACCTTCCTCGACGCCCTGCGCTCGATGCGTGGACGCTGACGAGGTCGCACGCACCGCTTCGCCCGCCGCGAGTTCCGCCCGCCATGCCCTGCGCGCGCCCGCCGTGTCGCGGTGCCGACCCGCCGTCCCCGCGCGGTCCCTGCGCGCGCCGCCCGCCGCGAGTTCCGCCCGCCATGCCCT
>JAAZOP010000168.1 GCA_012797735.1 Myxococcales bacterium | reverse complement strand
TGCGACACGCAGGCCGGGCGGCGCCGCCGCGGCCCAGGCGCCGTCCCCTCCTCCTCCCCCTCCCCCGTCCGGCGCGCCGGCGACGCCGCCCGCGGTGGTCCGTTCCACGGAGACGGCCTACTCCGGTTCGGGGGGCGTGGGGACCGACAGCGTCGTGGTCTTCGCCGCGCCGGCGGCCGGCGCGCCGGCCCAGGCCGAGGAGCGGGGCTACTACGGGATCGCCTCGGACGCCGCCGCCGCGGAGGAATCGTACCGGTCCGAGGGCGAGGCGGAGACGGCGACGGACCGGGTGGCGACGGCGCGCCGGCAGCTGGCCGAGGGCGACGCGGCCCAGGCCGAGACGGTGCTCGAACAGGCCCTGCAGGAGCAGACGGCGCGCGCGGCCGACGTGACCTTCCTGCTCGCCGAGACGTACGCCCGGCAGGGCAAGTGGGCCGACGCGGCGCGGACCTACGAATTGTTCCTGGCGCGGTATCTCGACGATCCGCGCGCCGACGAGGCGCGCTGGCGGGCCGCAGACGCCTACCGTCGCAGCGGCAACACGACCCGCGCGGCGGCGCTGCTGCGCCAGCTCCTGGCGGTTCCCGGCTACGCCGATCGCGCCCGGACGGCGCTGGCGGAGATCTCGGCGCCGGCGGCGGGCGGCGCCGAGCCGCCCGCGGTCGATGCGACGGCGGGCGAGGCGGCGCCCGTGCCGGCGATGGCCGTGCCGGCCGAGACGCCCTAGGCTCTGCAACGATCCGCGGTCCGCGATCCGCCGTCCGACATCGGCCGTCCGCCGTCCGTCGTCCGCAGGCGGCTGGCGGCAGGCGCGCGGCAGCCGGTGGTGCCGGGAGGGGGCATCGCCTTGGACTCTGCGGGCGACGTCAACGCTGGCGCGGGCGCCACCACGTCTGGAGAGGCTGCGCGGCGGTCGGTCCCGGGTCCGGGGGACGCGGTTCAGCGCCAGCGGTCGTGCATCCAGACCCACTGTTCCGGCTCATGGCGGATCGCGCGTTCCAGCGCCGCGGTCCAGGCGGCGGTCCAGGCGGCGGCGGGGTCGGGTCCCGGCGGCGGGGGCGACTCGTGCACTTCGATCACGTGGTAGCCTTCGGGCCGCCGGCGGATCGTCCCGACGGCGACGGGGATCTTCCGGGCGAGCGCCAGGCGGGCGGGGCCGATGATGGTCCGGGCGGGCCGGCCGAAGAACGGCACGCGCACCGACGGCAGGTCCGTCGCCTGGTCGATCAACACGCCGACCGAGACGCCGGCGTCGACGGCGGCGGCGATCTCCTCGGTGATGCGCGGGCTCTCACGCCAGAGCATGCCGGCGCCCCAGCGGCGCCGCCACGCCTCGATCAGGGCGTTGAGCTCCGGGTCGTAGCTGCTGCGGCCGACGGGGGCGCAGGGGATGCCGGCGACGCGGACGGCCCAGGACAGCAGCTCCCAGTTGCCGAGGTGGCCGGTGACGAACAGCACGCCGCGCCCGCCGGCGGAGAGGCGCCGCATCGTCTCGAGGGCGCCGGGGGCGAAGCGGGCCAGCTCGCGCACGCGCCCGGCGTCGCGCCAGGCCCACGCCAACTCGCCGGCCGAGCGGCCGAGGTGTTCGAAGACGGCGAGCGCCAGGCGGCGGGTCGCCGGGTCGCCGGGGCGCAGCCCCAGCGCGTCGCACAGGTGGCGCTCGACCCGCCGTCGTTCGCCCGCCGCCGCCCGGCCGACGGCGCGGCCGAGGCGGGCGCCGAGACCGATGGCCAAGGTGCCGGGCAGTCGCGTGGCTCCCGTGAGCGTCTCGCGCACGGCGACGGCGATCAGTCGGTTCTTGAGCCGCCGGCCGCGGGAGAGGTTCGCCCAGCGTTCCATCCGTCCGTGCTCCGTCGGGTCACAGCAGCCGGATGCCGAGTTCCGCCTCGACGGCCTGGCGCAGGGCGTCGGGGTTGAAGCCCTGCAGGACGCGCTGGCCGACCTGGAACACCGGCACGGCGGTCGAGCCGGTGTTCTGCAGCACCCAGCGCGCGGCCGCCGCGTCGGCCTCGATGTCGCGCTCGACGAACGGAATGCCGGCGCGCGTCATCCACTCCTTGGCGCGGCGGCAGTGCGGGCAGCCCTGGGTCAGGTAGAGGACGACCTTGCCGCCCGCGGCCGGGAGGGCGGGCGTCGGGCCGGCATCGGCGGCGGTCGCGGGCGTTTCGGCGGGGCGGCTGGCCGCCATCCGCTGGCGCACCTCCTCGCTGTACGCCTCCCGCGTCAGCACCTGGACCGGGAACGCGCCGTTCTCGCCCGGGCGGCGCAGGTCGGCGACGAAGGCCCAGGCGCCGCCGGCGGCGGCCGCGTCGAGCGGCTGGACCAGCACGCGATCGCGCGCCTCGGGTGGAACGTCGGACACGCGACCGACGCGGTGCACGGCGCCCGACGAGTCGAACCAGAAGAACGAGTACTCGGTGCTCGATTCCCGCACGACCGGCGCGGCGGGCGGGCGGCCGGCCGGATCGTCGTTCCTGGCGCAGCCGGTCACGAGGACCAGGGCGGCGAGAAGGGTGGAGCGGTGCGACCGCGACGTCATCGGCTCGAACCTCCCTCCTCCGAACCCGCCAGCCGCTGCAATGCTTCCCCGGACTCGACCCACTCCTCGGTCGCCCGCTCCAGGTCGGCCTGGATCCTGGACCGCCACTGTTCGAGATCGACCAGTTTCTGCCAGTCGGCGGCGCTGAGGCCGGCCATCTGGCTTTCGACGAGCCGGAGGTCCGCCTCGAGCCGCTGGACGGTTTCCTCGGCCTGCCGGTGGCGTCGCGCCAGTCGTTCGCGTTCGCGCTGGGCGGCCTTGCGGGCCTGGTAGTCGGAGCCGCCGCCGGTCGCGGGCGTCCGTCCGGGCGGCGGGCCGTCCGGGCGGGGGGCGGAGGGTCCGCCGGCGGCCGGTTTCGCGGAGCCGCCGCCGCGGTTCCCCG
>JAAZOP010000167.1 GCA_012797735.1 Myxococcales bacterium | reverse complement strand
CGGTGAGCGCGTCGCGGGCGAAGGTGGTGTCGAACCGGCCGGCGTGGAAGTTTTCGGGGACGGCGTCCCGCGGCGCGAGGGCGCTCTGGACGACCAGGACGCGCAACCGATCCGGAGCGGAAGGGGGACCGCTGCCCGGGAAGAGGCCGGACGGTGGCCGGCGCTCGACCATGGAACCTCAGGATAGCGGAATCGGGCGGTCGGAGGACAGTTTCCCGGCCATCCGCGACTCAGCTCTTGGCCGCCGGCTTGGCGGCGGCGTCCTCGCCGCCCACGGCGTCGTCGATCTCGACGAGCAGGCACCACAGCGCGCCGAAGGCGGTGAGCCAGACGTAGGGTTGGGCCAGGAGGCCCAGCTTGCCGGCGCCCCAGTAGGCGCCGTAGCCGACGCCGAAGCCGACGGCGGCCTTGAGGATGGTCGCGATCCAGGCCGAACCGCTCCAGGGGGCGCGGCCGGCGACGGCGCCGGCCAGCACGCCGAGCAGCGCGGCGAGGAACCAGATCGGGACGACGTCCTGGGTCGCGACCCAGCCGGCGCCGGCGCCGAGCGCCCCGCCCTTGATCAGTCCGAACACCAGCTTGACGGGAACGGGCAGCCCGCGCCTGCCCGCCGGCTTCGCCGGGGCCGCCTTCCCTGTGCCTTCCGCCATCTTGTTCCACCTCCGCGGGACCGCACGCCGGTCCTGCGCCGACCTTGTCCACCGGCGCGTTCCTCAGGTAGCATACGCGCCCGGCTCGGGGCAAGGCCCGAGCCGCAGGTGCGGCCGAGAGATGCGGGATTCCTGGACGGTCCTGGCGGCGCTGGCGGTCGGCTCCGCGTGCGGTTGCCCGCGCAACGGCGAGCCGCCCGCGCAGATCGCCACCGGCGACTCGAACGACGGCGATTCCGTCGCGCGGGCCTCCGCGCCGGACGCGGGGGACACGGAGGCGGAGGTGGACGCGCCGCCGCCTCCCGTGGCGCCGCTGCCCGACTCCTTCCGTTTCGTCCCCCAGGTCGGACACGCCGGGCCGGTCTGGGCCGTCCAGCTCGGCGACGGCCGCGTGCTCGGCATCGACACTGCGGGACAGGCCGGCTGGTGGACCGACTTCCGCCTCGCCGGTCCCGCGCGGCAGGCCTGCCGGCGACATCTGCCGCTCGGCGGCGTCACGGCGGTGGCGCACGGCGGGCCGGCCGCCTCGCCGGAGGTCGCGATCGGCACGGCGGACGGCGGCGTGTACGCGTGGCGACCGGCGGCGGACGGTCCGGGCGACGCCTTGCCGGTCCGCGGCGCGGGGTCCCTGTCGCGGGCGATCTCGGCGCTGGCCGTCGCCCCCGGCCTCGACCGCCTCGCCGCCGGCGCGGTTTCCGGGACGGTTCGCGTCCTGAGCGCGGACGGCGCGGTCGTCTGGACGCGGGACCGCGACCACGGGGAGCCGATCGCCGCCCTCGCCTTCTCGCCCGACGGCGAGCGGCTGGCCGGCGCTAGCGCGGACGGCACGGTGACCGTGTGGAGCGCCGCCCGCGGCACGCCGCTCGCCTCGCTGCCCCACGACGGCCCCGTGACGGCGGTCGCCTGGTCGCCCGACGCGGCACGGCTCGCCGCGGGCACCGCGACGCGCGAACTCCGCCTCTGGGCGGGAAACCCGCCGGCCGAGGTTGCGCGGCGTAGGGGTTTCGCCCAGGCCGTGTCCCTGCTCGCGTTCACTCCGGACGGCGCCGGTCTCGTCGTCGCCGACGAGGCCGGCGAGGTCCACGTCCTGGACGCCGAGACCCTCGAAGGACCCACGCTCGGGGATCGCGCGCACTTCCCCTGCACGCGCGACCGGCAGGAGTGCTTTCCGTCGCGCGAGGGACCGCTGCGCAGCCTGTCGTTCGACGCGGACCGGGGGCTCGTGCTGGGCGGCGCCGACGGCTCGATCCGCCGGCTGGTGCTCGCCGAAGGCGCCCGCACGACGAGCCCGGCGGCCGAAGTCGTGCCGCTGTCGTTGGCGGCGACGCCCGGCGGCGAGGAACTGGTGGTCGGCCTGACGGACGGCACGCTGGTCTGGTTGGGCGCGGAGGACGGACGCGAACGCCGCCGCGTGCGGGCCCACGACGACGGCGTCACGGGCTTGGCGTTCGACGCGGACGGCCAACTCCTCACCACCAGCCTCGACGGGACGGTGGCCGTCTGGCCGCAGGGCGCCGTCGAGCCCTCCCGGCGGCTCGAGGACCACCACGGACCGGTGAGCTGTCTGGCGGTCTCGGCCGACGGCGCGCGCGCGGCGACGGGCGCGGTCGACGGGGCGATCCTGGTGTGGGAGGCGACGGACGGGGCGTGGCGTCCGGTGGCGAACCTCCCGGGGCACGTCTCGCGCGTTCTCGACCTGGCGTTTGCGGACGACGCGGATCTGCTCTGGAGCGGCGGGCTGGACCGCGCGGTCCAGAAGTGGAACCTCGGGCGCCGGCGGGCGGCGTGGTCCCGGCCGCTCGAGCTGCGCGCCGCGCCGACCCGGCTGCTGGCG
>JAAZOP010000166.1 GCA_012797735.1 Myxococcales bacterium | reverse complement strand
CGCGGCGCGGGTCGCGCGGGGATTCGGCGCGGCGGGCGGCGGTGGAGCCGGTGGAGACGGAGTGAAGGGCGCCGGTGGGCGGAGTCGGCGCGGAGGGGGTGGAGTCGCCGCGGCCGGTATCGCCGAAGGCGGCGGGGGCGGGCTGAGTGGATTCGGCCGGGGTTTCGGCGCGGCCGGAGTCGGGGGATCGGACGTCGAGGAGCGCGCGGCGCATGGTCTCGGCGTCGGGGAAGCGGTCGTTGCGGTCGCGGGCCATGGCGCGGAGGATGACGGTTTCCAGGGATTCGGGGAGGTCGGGGCGGAGGGCCCGGGGAGGAGGGAAGGGGTCGAGAAGGATGGCGGAGACGATGGCGCTGTAGCTGTCACCGGTGAAGGGGAGGCGCGCGGTGGTCATTCGGTAGAGGAGGACGCCTGTGGCGTACAGGTCGACGCGGTGGTCGAGGTCTTTCCTGCCGCGGACCTGTTCGGGGGCCATGTAATGTGGGGTGCCGAGGACGGTTCCGGTCTGGGTCAGGGAGCCGTCGATCGGTCTGGGTTCGACGGACTTGGAGATGCCGAAGTCGAGGATCTTGACGAAGTCGTCGCGGTCGCCCATGCGGACGAGGAAGACGTTCTCGGGTTTGAGGTCGCGGTGGACGATGCCGGCGTCGTGGGCGGCGGCGAGGCCTGCGAGGATCTGGGCGCCGATGTCGAGGACGCGGGGGAGCGGGAGGGGGCCGGAGTCACGGAGGGCGGCGGCGAGGGTTTTTCCGCGGAGGAGGGGGAGGACGAGGTAGGGGGTGCCGTCGGGGAGGCGGCCGAGGTCGAGGACCTCGCAGATGTTGTCGTGGCCGATGCGTCCGGCGGCGCGGGCTTCGCGGCGGAGGCGTTCGACGGCTTCCGGTTGGGGGAGGGAATCGCCGCGGAGGATCTTGAGGGCGACCTGTCGTTCGGTTTCGAGGTGTCGGGCGGCGTAGACCTGGCCCATGCCGCCGGCGGCGACGAGGTCGCCGACGAGGTACTTGTGATCAATCGTCCGGCCTTCCAGGCGCATGGATCCGTCCCACGTGTCGCCAGAGATGTTGCCATGTGAGGCGTGTTTCTTTCAACCGGCGGGTAAGGGGAGGTTGCGGCGTGAGGGAGCGTTCTGGCAGGATGGGCGGCGTGCGGGACGACGAGGATCGGCGGACCGGGGGACGGACGTTTTCGACGGAGACGGATGTCGGGACGAGCGACGGGTTGCGGGCGGGAGTGGAGGCGCAGCCGGCGTTGTTGCTGGCGTGGGCTCCGGAGGGGGTACGGCCGGCGGACCGGGCGCGGGTGTCGGGAGAGTTGCGTGTGGGGCGTTCGCGGGGGGCGGGCTGGTCGATTCCGGACCGGCGGTTGTCGGCGGAGCACTTCGAGGTCTCGGCGCGCGGGGGGGAGGTGGTGGTGCGGGACCTGGGGAGCACGAACGGGACGTTCGTGAACGGGGTTCGGTTGGGGGGGAGTCGGGTGTTGGCGGACCAGGACGTGGTGCGGGCGGGGCGGTGCGTGTTCGCGTTCCAGGCGGACGCGGGGGAGGTGGCGGGGGCGGCCGGGGTG
>JAAZOP010000165.1 GCA_012797735.1 Myxococcales bacterium | reverse complement strand
CGCGGGGAACGCAGACGGTGGTGATCCAGGCGTCGCCGTCCCGCGCGGCGCCCCAGGTCTCCACGCTGGACCTCGACGCTCCGGGCGAGGAGCGCCGGGCGCGCTACACCGGACGCCGGATCCAGGACCTCGACGTGCGCGACCTCGACATCCGCGACTTCCTCCGGTTCCTCGCCGAGGCGGCGGGGGTGAACATCGTGGTGGACAACGACGTGGAGGGGTCGGTCACGCTGCGGTTGCGGGACGTGCCGTGGGACGAGGCGCTGGACGTGGTGTTGCGGGCCAACGGCCTGGCGATGGTGCGGCGTGGTCACGTGATCCGCATCGCCAAGCAGGCGACGCTGGATGCCGAGTTGAAGGCCGTCCTGGAGCGTCGCGAGCAGCTGTACGTGCCGCCGCCGCTGGAGACGCGCCTCATCCCGGTCAGCTACGCGACCGCGGGCGAGCTGTCGCCGCGTGCGGAGGAACTGCTCACCGACCGCGGCAGCGTCTCGGTCGATGCGCGGACCAACGTGATCATCGCCACGGACGAACGGCCGGTGCTGGACCAGATCGAGGAGCTGGTGCGCAGCCTGGACACCCAGACGCCGCAGGTGTTGATCGAGGCGCGGATCGTCGAGGCGACGAGCACCTACGCCCGCGAGGTGGGGATCCAGTGGGGCGGCGACTTCATCTCTTCCTCGGCCACCGGCAATCCCACCGGCCTGGTCTGGCCCAACTCGATCGGTCTCGCCGGCGGCGCCACGGACCAGTCCACCCCCACGATGGGGCTGACCTCGATCCGCGGCGGGCAGGCCAACCCGAACTTCGCCGTCAACCTGCCGGCCGCCGTCGGCACCGGGGCCGGCGGCGCCCTCGGCCTGACGCTCGGCTCCGTCGCCAACAACGCCAACCTCAACATCCGTCTCTCCGCGCTGGAGGACACCGGCACGCTGCGCATCATCTCCTCCCCGCGGATCCTGACGCTCGACAATCGCGAGGCGCACATCGAGCAGGGGACGTTGATCCCGTACTCGCAGATCTCGGCCCAGGGCGTGCAGACCGCCTTCCAGGAGGCTAAACTGAACCTGACCGTCACGCCGCACGTCACGGCGGACGGCGGGGTGCTGATGAAGATCAAGTTGACGCGCGACGAACCGGACTTCTCGCAGACCGGCGCCCGCGGCGACCCCACGATCCTCAAGCGCGAGGCCCAGACCGAGCTGCTCGTGATGGACGGCCGCACCGCCGTCATCGGCGGCATCTACACCCGCAACAGCGGCCTCAACTACAGCCAGATCCCGCTGCTCGGCGACATCCCCGTCATCGGCTGGCTCTTCAAGTCCCGGACCGACAGCGACCGCCGCTCCGAACTCCTGATCTTCATCACGCCGCGGATCGTCAACCGCGCGGAGAGCATCGGACGTTGACGGGAAGGAGCCAGACGCCATGAAATCCTGTCTCGCGCTCGTGCTCGCCTCGGGGCTGCTCGCCCTCGGCGCCGGCTGCCAGGACGACTGGCAAGGGTTCTTCGTCCGCGACAACAAGCGCCTCGGCGAGCCGCCCGGCTGCGAGATCCCGACCGAAGCCTCCGCCACCGGCCTGCTCGCCGGCGTGCTCGACCTCAACGTCCGCACCAGCTACGCCGGCTACCTGTTCGTCGAAAACGGCCTGATCGCCCGCGCCGACCCCGGTCTGCCGCGCGCCGAATCCAACGGGATCTTCGTCCAGGGCGCCCGACTTTCCTACGAGCCCGACCCGGCCTGCGCGGGGACGGCCCTCCCCGATGTGGAGGTCCGCTTCTCCAACTACATCGCACCCCAGGGCAGCGCCACCATCGGCATCTACCTCATCCCCGACTCGATCGGCAGCCGCCTGCCCACCGCCATCGCCGATTGCGCCGTCGAGCGGCCGCAGATCACCGTCACCGCCCAGATCTTCGGCGTCACCCAGGCCGGCACCGAGATGGAAACCCAGGAGTTCGCCTTCCCGATCACCCTCTGCCGCGGCTGCCTCGCCTACTGCCCCACCGGCGTCGATCTCGACACCACCACCCCCGGCTGCCAGTGCAACTGCAACTCCGACGTCGACCAGGACGATCCCCCCTGCAATCCGGGCCAGGACGACCTGGTCGACTGCCGGTACGTCTACTGCGCCGACTGATCCGCACCGCCGCCCGCGCCGTTCTCCGCCAGCAGCCGCGCCAACCGTCCGTTCGCCGCATGGTGCGGCTGGACGGCCCGCACCCGGTACGCCGGCAGGAAGCCGCACAGCGCCAGGTCGCCCAGCAGGTCCAGCAGCTTGTGCCGGACCGGCTCGTCCGGGAACCGCAGCGGTCCCCCGAGCGGTCCGTCCGGTCCCAGCACGACCGCGCACTCCAGGCTGCCGCCGCGGGCCTGCCCCGCCGCGAAGATCCCCTCCAGTTCCTCCCACCGCGCGAAGGTCCGCGCGGGTGCGACCTCCCGCACGAACGACCCCGTCTCCCCGCCCCAGACCGCCCGGCGCCGCCCGATCCACGGATGCGCGGCCTCGTACGCGACCTCCAGCGTCGCCCGCGCCGCCGGGGTCGCCTCGTACCACGAACCGCCCGATCGCAGCCGCCGGACCCCGCCGTCCCGCCGCGGCGGCTCCGCGCCCGCGGGTTCCGACACCTCCAGCAGCCGCTCGGCCCACGGCAGCGCCGAGCCGTCCAGGATCGGGACTTCCGGACCCTCGAACTCCAGCCGCGCGTCCCGGATGCCGCAGCCGGCCACGGCCGCCAACAGGTGCTCGACGGTGCGCACCGCGCCGCCCGCCAGCCGCAGTTCCGTGCAGCGCGCGGTTCCCGGGACGGCCAGAGCGGGCCGCAGCGGTTCGAAGGTCCCGTTCCGGCCGACGAACAGCCCCGCGCCGGGCTCGCCCGGCCGCACGCGGACGGCGCCCTCCTCCCCGCCGTGCAGGCCGCGACCGGCAAGAAGGAACTCCCGGAGCAGGCGACGCATGGCCGGGCTAGCGGAAGAACCCCAGCCAGAACGGCTCGGAGAGAACGGCGCGCAGCAGCCGCCGCGTGATCGAGGACCAGCGCAGCCCGTCCCGGAACGCCGCCTCGGACAGCGAACGCTCGACCGGAATGGCGGCGTCGATCGCGAGGCCGAGGCGGAGGCCGGTGCGGATGTCGCGCGACACGTGAATGGCGAGCAGCAGGCAGCGCGCGTGCACCTCGGTCAACCATTCGCTCGCCACCGCCGCGTCGGCGCCCGCGAACTCCTCGCGCAGCGACGCCTGCGTGCGCGGCGGCAGGAAGTGCCACAGGTCCTGCGCCACCGTGGCCGCGCGCGGCGGGATGTGCGGGACGCAGCCGGGCGGCCCGAACGCGCAGAGCAGTCCCTGGACCAGCGCCTCCCGATCCGCCGGCGACAGCGTCGCGGGCAACACGTGCTCCGGCAGGCACCGCGCCACGGCCGCCGCCAGCACCGTCAGGTCCGCCGGATGGCCCGGCACCGGTTGCAGGTGCCTCCCCGCCAACACCGACGGCGGGCGCGTCCGCAGCACCTGCAGTTCCGAGTGCGCCGGGCGCCGGTAGAGCTGGAACCGGAAGAAGGCCAGGCGCTCCGAACACTCCGCGATCCCCCGCGCCAGCGGGTCGTTTCCCAGCGGGCTGACCTGGTCCTCCGGCCGCACCGACGAACCCAGCTCCTCCGCGAACGTCGCCGCACAGTGCTCCCAGACCAGCGCCGACGCCCGGTGCATCGCTTGCGCCGCCCACGGCCCGCAGCGGGCCAGCACCACCTCCGCCGGCGAGGCGACCGCCGGCGGAGGCGGCGTCGGCCACATCGTCCGGTCGAACACCGACAACACCGACTCGGCCGCCCATCGTCCTCCCGGCGAACTTCCCGTCGTCTTCCAGAACTCGAGCAGCGTGCGGAGCGCATCCAGGTCGGTCACGTCGGTCGCCAACCGCTGCCGCGCCGCCACGACCGCCGGCGGCTCCACCACCGGCGCCGCCGCCTTCGACTCGACCCCCAGCACCGCCGCCCGACGCCGGGGCACCGGCGCCTCCGCGGGCGCGGTCGCCGGAACTTCCTCCCGGGCCGTTCCACCCACCACGGCCGGCCCCGCGGCCTCGTCCTCCGGCGGGTACTCGATCAGCATCTCGACGTCGTCGTCGAGCCAGCTCACGTCCCGCGTGGGCGGCTCGGGTTCGGCAGAGGCCACAGGCTCGGAAGCCGGCGCCTCGGGCAGCGGCTGCGGCTCGGCGACCACGGCGGGCTCGGGCGGTGGGGCCTCGGGCGGCGGCTGCGACTCGGCGGCCACCGCTGGCTCTGGCGGTGGGGCCTCGGGCGGTGTCGGCTGCGACTCGGCGGCGACCACGGGCTCTGGAGGTGGGGCCTCGAGCGGCGGTGGCGGCTCGGCGGCCACGGCGGGCTCGAGCGGCGGGGCTTCGGGTGGTGTCGGCTGCGACTCGGCGGCCACGGCGGGCTCGGGCGGCGGGGCCTCGGGTGGTGTCGGCTGCAACTCGGCGGCCACCGCGGGCTCTGGCGGTGGGGCCTCGGGCGGTGGCTGCGGTTCGGCGGCGGCGACCGTCGGCCCGGGAGCCGCCGGTGCGGTCACCTCGGTCGCCTCCGGCACGGCGACGCCGGGTGTCGTCTCGGCTGCCGTTGGTTCCGGCGGCGGCGGCGGCAACGCCTTGCGGTCGTCACCCGGCGCCGGCTCGGTCTCCTGCCGCACGGTGATGATCGGGATCGGGATCCCGAGCGCCGGGGTGGCGCGCAGCAGCGCTTCCTCGATGCGGCGCGCCGGCTCGTCGGATGTCGCGCTCGGGGAAGGGGAGGTTGCCGCGGGCGCATCCGCCTTGCCGGGGCCCGGGGCCGATTCGTCCAGCATGTCGCTCCAGCCGCCGGAGTCGTCGCCGAGCGAGGGGGAAGCGCCGATGGCGACGAGGCGCGAGCGCCAGTAGGCGCGCTGGGCGCCGTCGGTGGCTGTGGCCAGCGTCCGATAGGCGGCGGCGAGCGGTTCGACGGAACCCTCGAGCTTGGCCAGACGCTCGATCGCCGTCAGCACGGCGCCGGTCCGGGGCTGGTGTTCGAGCGCCCGCAGGTAGGCCTTGAGGGCGAGGTCGTTGCGGGCGAACTCGGTCTCGAGCGTTCGGCCCTGGCGGTAGGCGAAGGCCCAGCGGTTGTGCGCGCCCTCGAGGCACTGTTCGACGCGGGCCAAGCCGCGGGCGTAGGCCTCGGGGTCCCGCGCTTCCGTCGCCAACCGCTCGAAACGCTCGACGGCCGGCTCGTGCTCGGGAGCGGCGGCGACCGCGCGCTCCGCGGCGACGACGGCGGCGCGGATATCGATCGGCTTGAGCAGGTCGGCGAGCTGCAGGAACAGTTCGGCGCGCAGCGTGCCGGCCGCGGGCGAGTCGTCGGTCGGGGGGAGCTGGTCGAGGGCGCGACCGAGGGCGCGGGCGAAGCGGGCGACGTGGTCGGTCGAGCGGTCGCCGGATGCCTTGGCGGCATCGAGGATGGCCTGGGAGGCCTGTCGGACGCGCGGGAGCTCGGGGAGCGAGTGCTGCAGCCAGGTGTGCAGCGTGTCGTCGTCGCCCGCGTGCAGCGCGGCCATCAGGGAGCCGAGGCCGTCCGAGATTTCGGCCGCTTCCCGGTCCGCGGCCGTCGGCGCGGGGGCGGCGGGCGGGATGGCCGGCGGCAGCAACGGCGCCGTGGCCGCCGCGGCACGCGGCGGTCGCGCTTCCGTCGCTGCGTCGGGTGTCGTCGGAGCGGCCTGCGCGGGCCGCTCATGCGTCGGCCCCGGGGCGGGCTCCACCGGCGGGGCCACCGGCACGCCCGGGATCGTCGCGCGCACGGCTTCGGGGGCGTCGAGCGTTGCGGGCCAGGGGATGGAGGCGAGCCGGAGCAGGTTGCGGGCCGTCTCCACCTCGCCCCGCGCCAGCGCGTGGCAGGCCTGGGCGCAGACCAGCCGCGTGTCGCGCGGCAGCGATCGCCGTCCGAGCAGCACGATCTCGGCGACACGCTCCGCCGGCAGGCCGGCGATCTCCGCCAGGGCGGCCAGCCGCAGGAGGTGGAAGCCCCGCTGCGGCGGAGGCGCCTTGGCCGCCAGTCGCTCCTGCATGTCGACCAGCACCTCCGGCCACCCCTCCTCCGCCGCCAGCCGCTCGAGCGCCTCGATGGCGTCCTGGTTGAACGGGTCGTCCGCGAGGCGCTGCCGGAGGGTTTCGAACGCCGCCTGGGGGTCGGCCGCGGCGGTCGCCGGCAGCATCATCGCCGGAAGCACCGTCGCCATGCGCTTGCGCTCGGCCGCCGTCGCCTCCTCGGCCAGCAGCCCGGCCGAGATCAGCAGCCACAAGGCGGGCGCCCGGTCGGCGCCGACCCGCTCGAGAAGATCGCTCGCCGACTCGCCGCCGGCCAGCGGCAGCGGCAGATGCCACGGGAAGGCCGCCTCGAGGAGCGGGCCGAGGCGCGGGAACATGCGGGTCGGGCGCAAGTCGCCCGCCGGGAAGGCGAGAGTCAGCGCCCCGCGGGTCACCCGGTCGACGAGCAGGTCGGCCAGCGCCGTCGCCGGCGGGACCTGGCAGGCGGCGCCCGGGATCGGAATCTCCTCCACGCGGAACCGCAGCTCGACGGGGTCGTCGTCGGTCAGGCAGAGGTCCGCGATCTGCTCGAGCGTGAAGGCGCGGCGCGCCGCCGCGAGGTCCTCGTGCGTCCGGCGCGTCGCCCGCACCACCTCGTCCTCGAGCGGCAGGAACAGGTCCTGCACGCGCCGCTCGATGCGTCCCAGTTCCGCGGGAGCGATGTGCCAGGCCCGCGCCAGGTACTGCAGGAAACTCTCGGGCTGGCCCTCCGTCCCGACCACCAGCCCCCCGTGCATCAACAGCGCCCGCTCCCCCGACAGCCCCCGCCACAACACCCGTCCCGTCCGCCCGTCGGCCTGCAGCACCAGCAGCATCCGGATCGGGGAACGCAGCCGCGCACGCATGGTTCAGGGCTCCGTGACGGGCGGCAGGCCCGGCGGTTCGGAACCCACCGCCGGCGTGTCCGAGATCGGCACGGGCCGGCTTCCCGTCCCCGTGGTGGTGGTCGTCGTCGTTGGGGGCGTCGCCGGCGCCGGAGTCGCGCCCGTACCGGCCGGCGACCGCGACCCTCCCAATCTCTCCTCGAGGTCGTGGACCTTGCGTTCGGCGATGCGCCGCTGGTACGGCGTACGCGCCGCCGCGAGCGCGCGCCGGTAGTAGTCGAGCGCCGCGGCCTCGGAGCCCTGGGAGAGCAGGATGTCGCCGATGCCGAGCAGTGCGTCGGGGTGCGCCCCGCCGACCTGAAGGGCCCGCTCGAAGGCGCGTCGCGCCTCGGCCGTGCGACCGGCGTCGAGGAACGCATAGCCCAGGTTGGCGTGGATTTCGGGGTCGCCGGGGTCGATCTGCGCGGCCCGCTGGAGGAGCTGGATCGCGCGGGACGTCGAGCCGTTCTCGAGGGCGGAGCGGGCCGCATCGAGCAGGCCGTCCACCGAGGCCGGCATCTCGACCGCCGCTTCGCGGGCCGCGGCATCCTCGCCGGGCACGTCGGCGG
>JAAZOP010000164.1 GCA_012797735.1 Myxococcales bacterium | reverse complement strand
TCGCCACCTCTTCCAGCGAGACCTCCTGCGCGGAGGCCCCCGCGCCCGACGCCTCGCCCGCGCCCGGGTCGGTCGCGCCGACGACCCACGCGCAGTCCGTTCCACCCGTCCCGATCCGTCCGATGGACATCTCGCACCTCCTCCCGACCGGCCCCGGACTGCCGGCGCGCCGAAACGGGGCGCCGCGCCCCCGGTCTCGTTCCTCCGTCCTACCGATCCAGGACCACCGACGCGGCGAGTTGCCGCGCCGCATCCTCGTTTCCGATCCACCGCAGCGCCTGCTGGCGCATGGCCGACTCGATGCTCACCAGCGCCTCGGCCATCGCCCGGCCGTCGCGCTCGCACGCCTGCCAGTCCGAGAGCTGCCCCTCCTCCTGCATCCGATCGGCCAGGAGGTTCGCCGCGTCCCGATCGGCCGCGCCGATGCCGAGCCGCCCGAGGGCCGAAGTGAGGCCGGCGGCGCTCGCGCCGGCCGCCAGGCCGATCGCCAGGCCCGCCGGCAAGGCGGCGCCGGCCGTGGCGACCACGGCGACCACGCCGCCGATCGCCCCGAGCACCTTGCCGACCCAGCCGAAGGCGTCGCAGAACTTCTGCCACCAGGACCGGTGCTGCTGGGCTTCCTGGATCCGGCGCAGGATCTCGCGGATCTTCGCCCGCTGTTCGATCCGCCGCTCCGCCGCCTGCCGCACCGCCGTGCTCGCCGTTCGAACCCCGTCGTCGGTCAACGCGGCCTCGGCGACCATCAGCAACTCCAGCGCATGGTCCGCGGCGACATCGCCGGTGCGGGAACCGGCTTCGGCGGCCGGCGAACCAGGAGCCGGCCCCGCCGGAGCCGCCTCGGCCGGCAGGCCCGGCGACACGCTCCCCACCGCCCCGACGCTCACGACGGCACCTCCTGGTCCTCGAGCGCCCGTTCCATCCGGCGATACTCCTCCTCGTCGTCGGGTGCGCGGTCCCGCGCCGCCTTCCGCCAACGTTCGGCCGCGGCGGCGTCTCCGAGCCGTGCGCAGCAGAGCGCGGCGAGCGTCGCGCGTCGCCAGGTCCGGCCCAGCGCCCAGGCAACCTCCACCGCCGCCAGCGCCTCGGCCCACCGCCGAGCGGCCATTCGGGCGCCGGCGACCAGCTCCCAGGTCTCGGCCCGGTCGGGGTCGAGCAGCGCGGCGTACTCGAGCAGACCGCAGGCCGTCATCCAGTCGCCGCGCGCGAGGCCGTCCCGCCCGAGCCGCAGCAGGGCCGCTCGCTCGGCCGGCGTCCACCCCGCCGCCTCGGCGAGCCCCAGCTGCGTCAGGGCCGAAATCGCCGTCCGCACCCCCGTCTCCTCCGTCTTGCCCATCATGGCTACACCTTGAGATTCGCGATGATCCCCATCGTCGTCTGGTGCTGGGATGACATCACGTTGCTGGCGAGCTGCAGGACCTGGTTGCGCCGGCTGAGCAGCCGATTGAGACCGAGCATCCCGATCTCCGCATCGGAGGAGAGACCGTCCAGCTTGTCCCGCAACGTCTGCATCTCCCCGGTCAACTGGTCGCGAGTGACGGTTACCATCACGGTGCCACCCATCATCTCGGCATAGGCTTGCGCCTTGGCAGGGTCCCGGGTCTCGATCGGGTCATCCCTGTGGCTGACCCAGTCCATCGGGTCCATGAAACGCGGAAACCGTTCCAACCAATCGCCGACCAAGATGGGGCTGACGGTGTTGAATGCGTCGAGCAGATCGCCGAAGCAGGCTTGGCTGCCGTCGGCCCGGTGAACGGAGTACTCGCCCGTTCCCATCATGTCGCCCTCGGCCCGCAACACCACCCCGCCGGTTCCCCCGTTCGCCTCGGGATCCCAGACGTAGCTTCCGCGTTGCGCCGACGAGAGCGGAATCTCGACCTGACCGTCCTCGGCGCACTGGTCCACCAGCCGTTGCAGTTCCGCGATCCGCTCGTTGTATGCCTTGCGAACCGCGTTGAGCCCCTTCATCTCGTTGAGGCGACCGCTGATTTCGGTGTCCAGCATCTCCACCTCGAGCAACGCCACCAGGAACGCGATGTCTCCGACATCGTGAGACACCTGACCGATGCCCGTCGTCGAACCGGTGCCGCCCACGCTTCCGATCGTCATGGCTCACCTCCCCATCGTCCGGTAGACGAAGTCCGCCGGAGAGATCCGGCCGCCGGCCGTCGCGACCGCGACCACCCTCGCGGCCGGGCGCTCGTCGAGCGACGCCTCGAACCGCCGCGCCCAGTCCCCGGCGGCGCGCCGCACGGCGTCGGCCACCGGCGCCGGCAGTCCGCGCAGCCAGTCCTCGCTGCGACCCGACACGCCGGCCCGCGCTGCCAGGTCCTCCGCTGCCGCCTGCGACGCGGCGTACGCCGCCTCGAATTCCTCGATCTTCCGTTCGAAATCCCGCTCGTTCATGCCCTGCCCTCCCCGCCGGACCGACCGTCATTCGGTTCCGGCCGTCCGGCGCGGCACGGCATCGCGCAGACCCGACCGATTGTTGTGCAGAAAAAAGAGGGGATGGCGACTCAACGCCATCCCCTCGAAAGAACGGACTTCGCCCGGCCGGAGAACCGGCCGCCGATCAGTTGACCGTCACCCCAAGCGCCTTCTCGAACCGCCGCTCGACCTTCGCCTCCGTATCACCGCACGCCAGCGCAACCTCCTTGACCAGCATCCGGCGGGCGGTGTCGAGCAGCTTGCGTTCGCCGAACGAAAGCTCCTTCCGGGAGCGCAGCCGCAACAGGTCGCGCATCACTCGCGCGACCTCGGCCGCCGACCCGGAGTGCAGAAGCTGCTGGTAGTGACGGTGGCGGCGGCTCCAGGGGATCCCCGACACCGCCGGCCGCCGCTCCTTGAAGACATCGACCAGCGCGGTCGCCGTCTTGCGGTCGATCGGTCGCCGCAACCCAGCAACCTGTGCAGTTTCCACGGGCACCACCATCCGGATCCCCGTGTCGCGCACCTCGATCACGTAGTAGTCCTTCGTCACCCCGTCGATCTGCCGCTTCTCGATCGCAACGACCTGCCCAAGCCCATGCGCCGGGCTGACCACCGGATCACCGACGCCAAACGAAACGGCCGGTCCGATGTTCCCCTTCCCTGGCTCGAACGCCCCCGCAGTTGCTCCCATTCGGAATTCGCCTCCTTCGTCCCGTTTCCTTCCCGCGTCGTCCCCTCCCTCGGTGCCTCAACGCGGAAGCACGAGAAGTATTCCATTTCTGCCACCCCCTGTCAACGGAATTCTTTGCTGGAGGCATTTCTGACCCTAGTGATTTCAAATAGATGTGCTGTTGCCTTCGTTGTGGTCATAGATGCATGGCCATGCACATCGTCACATCCGTTCAGCGCACAGGAGAGAGCCGTACGGGAGGATCCTGCGCACACCGCTTCTGGGCCGTTCAGAAAGCGGAAGCGCCGGCAACACCGGCTCCGGACCGGGGCGGGGACATCGGCCCACGCCAGCCACGGTCCGATGCGCGCCTCGACCCGCAGATCATCGTTCAGCCATTGCAGGGAATCCGGCTTCCTGCCTAGCATCCTGGCGATGCGACCCGCCCTCGCCCTTCTCCTCGCTTTCCCGGTGGCGACGACTGCCCGAGCATCCGGCACCTCGGAGATCGGCTCGTCGCCGTTCCTCCCGGCGTCGGTGCTGGTACGTCCCGAACGCGCCCTGGTGTATCGCGGCCCGGACGGCCATGGAAGTCGCCGAGGAACAGTGGTCGGAGGACAACGGCTTCCGGCCTACCGGATGGCGTCCGGCCCCGGCTGCTCTTCGCTGTGGGTCGAGGTGTACGCCGAGGGGTGGGTCTGCGGGACGGACCTCGTCGCCAGCCCTCTCCCACCGGATGCTGTCGCCCTTCCCGAGTTGCCGGCGGGCCAGATCACCCCGTATCCGTGCGCTTTCGCCAGGGAAGAGGGCGCTCCCGTCTTCGCGCGGCTGTCGGACGCCGCGATCGAGTACTCCGAGCGGTGGTTGGAGGGTGGATTCGCGATCGCGGTTCGACGCAAGGTGTTCTACCAGGGGCAACGCTTCTACCGCAGCGCCGGCGGCCTGTACGTCCGCGCCTCCGACGTCTTCCTGGCCCGTCCCTCGATGTTCCACGGCGAGGAGATCCGCGATCGAGAACTGCTCGGCTGGACCTTCCGCCCGAGCACGCGGGCTTACGACGGTCTCCCCGACGGCCGCCGTGTCTCGTTCTCCTCCGTCCCCCGGCAGACGGTCTTCCGCCTGACGGCCGAGCACGAGGTCCGCGGCGTGACCTACCTGCAGACGAGCGACGGCAAGTACGTCCGGGCGAGCGACCTGCGACGACCGACCTACCTCGACCCACCCGTGCCGGTGGGCCCGCACGACGTCTGGTTCGACGTCGACACCTCCCAGCAGGTCCTGGTGGCCTACCGCGGCGAGGAGCCGATCTTCGCCACGCTGATTTCCTCGGGCCGGCGCGGGCATGCGACACCGCGGGGCACGTACCGCGTCTGGGCGAAACTGGTCACCGGTCGCATGGCCAACGAGGAGCCGGAGGACCCGGAGGAGAAGCCGTACTACCTCGAGGACGTGCCGTGGGTGCTGTACTTCAACGACGACATCGCCCTGCACGGCGCCTACTGGCACGGCGCGTTCGGCCAGGTGCGCAGCCACGGTTGCGTGAACCTCGCTCCGCTGGACGCCCGTTGGGTGTTCGACCGGGCGCAGCCTGCGCTGCCGCGGGGCTGGTGGTCGATTCTCCCCTCCCCGGACGACCCGGGGTCAGTCGTGCGCGTCCGCTGACCCCGCCTCGCTCCGCGACGGAGCGACGGCCGGCGCCGGCACGTCCCCGGGCTCCGCTTCGGTCGCCGGCCCGGTGGCAGCCGCCGCTTCGCGCAGGAGCCGCGCGGCGCGTTCCGTCTCTCCCGGGGGGCCGACCACCAGCCAGACCCACCGTCCGTCCCACCGGACGCCGGCGACGCCCGCCGGACCATCGACCAGCAGGTCGTTCTCCCCGGCACCGGGACCGGCATCCGTCGCGGCCGGCGGGGCGCTCGGCGGCGGCGTGTCGGGCCCGACGGCGGCACCGACCCCGGCCTCCGCGCCTGGAGACGGCTCCCCGGCGGACGGTGGCGGCTCCCCGAGCAGCTCGCGCAGGGTGCGGACGGCGGCATCCCGGAACTCGGCCGCCTCCCCGGCGGCTCCCTGCGGGTGTTCCTCGGGCGCCGGGTCCCAGACCGTGGCCCAGACGACCCAGCTCGTCGCCCGGGAGATCGGCGGCCCGGCGGTGCCGCCGCAGTCGGGAGCGGCGCCGCAGGCCCACAGGCGGTCGTCGAGCGGCACGGCGCCCGACGGGCAGGACGAAGGCGAGGCGTTCTCGGGCACCAGCAGGAGCACGCGGTCTCCGCCCCAGCCGGCCGCCGCGACGGCGGCCGCGCTGCGCGACAGGCGGGAGCCGAGCCACAGCCGGATCACGAACTCCCCGCCCGTGTCCTCGTAGGCCGTGTGCCAGCCCGCGAACGCTCCCGGGCGGAACCGGACCCGGACCGGCGCGTCGGGTCCGCCGTACTTCTCGGGATGGATCACCTGCTCGGTGCTTTCCGGCGGGCGCCGGAACAGCGCATCGACCGCCGCCGTGCCGCCGCGGTCCAGGTGCCCGCGCACGAAGGCCACCCCTTCGACGTAGGGGAACGAGAGGAACTCCTGCAGGGCGGAGGGTCCGCCGAGGCCGGCGAACTGGATCGGCATCACCATCGCCCGGAGCGACTCGAGATCGCGCGGCACCAGCCACTCGAGCGCCGGCCAACCGGAATCGTACTGGAGCGCGGTGCTGGTCAGCGTCGCGTCGCCCTCGCAGACGGCGGAGAAGGCGAGGCTGCGGTCGCCGTCGTCCTCCAGCGCGTCCTGGCGCTCGCCGATCGCGAAGTGCTGGTCCTGCAGCGCGTGCACGATCTCGTGCCACAAGGTCAGATCGGTTTCGGCGGGAACAAGGTCGTCCAGGACGTAGGTCGTCCGGTCGTCCGGGTCGTACAGCCCCGCGATCTGCTGCTCGTACAGGTCGTACAGCGCTTCCTCGTAGTCGTCCGCCGACGCGATCAGCCCCAGCCGCTCCAGGAGCGTCCCCTCGGCGCGGATCTCCTCGGGCGGGGACTCCTCGCGCAGCCGGCGCCGGACGTGCTCGACCAGCTTCTCCCGGTCGAGGACGACCGTGCGGATCGGGGCGAGCGGTCGCAGGCCGCGGCCCGCGGCAATCCGGTCGGCCACCTCCTGCGCCCGCCGCGACAGATCCTCGGGCGCCAGCCGTTCCTGGGCCACCCCGACGGAAACGCCGCAGAGCAGCGCGACGGAGAGGAACCGCGCGAGGAAGGGACGGGACGGGGGCGGGGACGGGGGCAGATCGATGCCTACGGGCAGGCGTTGGCCGCGCCGGGGGTTCCGTGGTTGCCGGCCGTTCCGTAGGTGTCGCCGGTGCGCGCGGCGCACCAGTTGCCGGCGGTGTCGTTGTCGACCGCGTTGATGTGCGCCGGGTTCAGGGTCAGCGAATTCCCCTCGGTCCACGCCCCGATCGTGTAGTTGACGGCATCGATCACCACGCCGTCGAACTCGACCGACAACGCCAGTGCGCCGGTGTTGGGCAGGGACAGGGTGTTGTACTGGTAATCGACGGTCACGCCGCCGTTCGCCGCGGTGCTGGCGTTGATGCCGAAGACGAACCAGTCGCCGATCGCCAGGGCATCGGGCGCGCTCGCCGGCACGCTGTAGCTCGCGGTCCCGGCACGCAGCACGAATCCGGCGAGGTCGATCGCCGCGCCGCCCGCGTTCGTCACCTCGAACCACTCGCCCGCCGTGTCCGCCACGCCGGCCGGGTCGAACATCACCTCGGTGATCACCACGTCGCCGACCTCCACGACCTCGACCGTCGCCGTCCGCGAAATCGGTCCGCTCGGGCCGCTGGCGGTCAGCGTGTAGACCGTGGTCTGGACGGGATCGACCGTCGCCGTGCCATCGACGGCGAACGAACCGGGCAGGGTGGAGTCGGCCGGGACGGCGGTGATCGAGACGCCGGTCGCGTTCGTCGTGGCCCAGCTCAGCGTGACCGACGTCCCGCCCTCGGCGATCCGCTCCGGCGAAGCCGTGAACGAGTCGATCGCGACGACGGGCGCCGCGGAAACCGTCACGGTCGCCGTGGCGGTCGTCGGGGTCGCGATGCTCCCGGTGGCGGTCAGCGTGTAGGTCGTGGTGACCGCCGGCGTGACCGTCGCCGTGCCGTCCAGCGCGAACGTCGCCGGCAGCGTCGCATCGGGCGGCGCGGCCGTGATCACCACCTCGTCCGCCCGCGTCGTGGCCCAGCTCAACGTCACCGGTGTGCCCACCGTCACGGCCTCGGGAATCGCCGTGAAGCTGTCGATCACCGGACGCGCCCGCACCGTGATCCCCAGCGTCGCCGTGTCCGCGAACGTGCCGTTCTGCGCGGTCAACGTGTAGATCGTCACCGCCTCGCGCGTGTCGCCGAGGCCGGTGAACGCCGGGGCGAACTCGAGCGATCCGTCCGCCTCGGCTCCGGTGAAGCCCGGAACGGTCGGCGAAATCGACAGCGCGGTCGCGTTCTCCGTCGCCCAGTGCAACGTCACCGTCTGGCCCTCGTCGACCTCCATCGGGTCGGCCGTGAACGCGACGATGTTCGGCACCGTCGGCAACGAGCTGCGCACGGTCACGCTGGCGAAGCCGAGCACCGCACCGTCCGCGCCGGCCAGCTTGATGCCGTACAACCGGCTCGTCGTCGGCGTCACGTCGCGCGTCCCATCGACGTTCCCCGCGCCGTCCGCGTCGATCGTCTCGATCAAGCGCCACGTGGAGGTGTGAATCGGGTCGCCCGTCGCGTCGGCCAGTTCGATGCGCGTCACGTTGCGCACCCGGTAGATCAGCTGCACCGTGTCGCCGGGGTCGATCGCCCGCGGGTTCGCCCGGAACTCCTCGATCCTCGGGTGGTCGCCCGCCGTCGATTCGATCGCTACCTCGCGCCACTCGCTCGCCACCGTCCGGCCACCACGTCCCAGCGCCGTGAGCAGGAACCGGGTCGGCTCCCAGACCGGGACGAGCTGCGAGCCGACGCGCAGGGTCGGGTCGGCCAGACCGACGATCCGCACCGTGCCCCCGGGACAGAACGACGCGTCGTCCCCGGGCGCGAACCCCGTGCACGCCTCGAGCCGCACGCTCTGGCTGCCGGTCACTTCCCAGGCCGCCAAAACGCTGGCGCCGGCCGTCACGGTTTCCGGCGTCACCACGAACTCCACCACGCCCAGCGGACCGTCGCCGTCGTCGTCCGACCCGCAGGCCGCCGCCAGCGACAGGACGACGAGCGCCGCAACCCATGTGCCTCTCCGCATCTTCACCCTCCTCCCGAGCCCGCACGCGGGCTTCGGTTTCTTTCTCCGGCAGGCGGATGATACGCGACCCGCGCGCAACGTCAATCGAAAAGCCGTTCGCGCCTGCGCCCTTCCGCCGATGTCGGTTTCGTGACAACATCGCCCGCGGGCGTCCGGCGACGCCCTTTCGCCCCATGGAGCGACCTGCTCTCCCGCTGCCCGCTCTCACCCCCGTCGAGTTGACCGGCGTCCACCGCCTGTTCGGCCCCGTGCCGGCTCTCGCCGGACTCGACCTCCGCATCGAAGCCGCCACTCTCACCCTCGTCACCGGCCCCAACGGCGCCGGCAAGTCCACCCTCCTGCGCCTGCTGGCGGGCCTGCTCCGGCCCACATCCGGCACCATCCGCTACGCCGGCCGCCCCCTCGAACGGCCGGACGCCGCCGCCGGCCGCGCGTACCTCGGCCACCACACCCAGCTCTACGGCGACCTGACGCTCCGCGAGAACCTCGCCCTGGCCGCCGACCTGCGCCGTCTCCCCCGGGACAGCCTCGACCCGTGGCTGGAACGGTTCGACCTTCGCGCGGTGGCCGACCGCCCCGCCCTCGCCTGCTCGCGGGGCCAGGCCCAGCGCGCCGCCCTCGCCCGCACCTTCCTCGGCGACCCGTCCCTCGTCCTGCTCGACGAGCCGACCGCCGGCCTGGACGCCGGCGGCGACCGGATCCTGCGCGAGACGCTCGCCGCGTCGCTCCAGCGCGGCGCCGCCGTGGTGGTCGCCACGCACGACCCGACACCCCTGGCGCACCTCGCCGCCCGGACCGTCCGCCTCTCCGCCGGCCGGCTCGTCGCCGGCGAACCCGCAGGAGGCGCGCCATGAGCGGCGCCGGGTTCTTTCGCGCCGCAGGCCTCGTGGCCCGCAAGGACCTCCGGCTGGAACGGCGGTGCGGCGAGGCGACGCTCCCCGCCCTCCTGTTCGGCGCCCTGGTCCTCCTCATCGCCGCCTTCGCCCTCGCCGAGACGGGAGACGACGCGACGGCGGCGGGCTGCGCGGCCTTCTGGGTCGCCGTCGGGCTGTCGGCCAACCTCGCCGTGGTCCGCGGCTGGGCCCGCGAACGGGAGGACCGGGCCCTGGACGCCCTGCGACTCGCGCCCGTTCCCCCGGCGGCGATCCTCGCCGGCAAGACGCTCGCCCTTGCCGTCTCCCTGCTCGTCGTCGAGCTCGCGCTGGCGGTGCCCGCCGTCGCCTTCTTCCGGCTCCCCGTCCCAGCCTCCGCCGCCTGGCTGCTCCCGGCCGGACTGCTCGCCACGCTCGGCATCGCCCTCGTCGGCTCGCTGTTCGGCGCCATGACCGTCGACGGCTCGCGCGGCGAGCTCCTGATCGGCGTCGCCGTCTACCCGCTGCTGGTGCCGCTGTTCCTGGGCGCGGTCGAGGTCTCGCGCGCGGCGCTTTCCGGCGGAGACTGGGCCGACGTCGCCGGCTGGACCCTGCTGCTCGCCGCCTTCGACGCAACCCTCGGCGCCGGCGCCCTCTGGCTGTTCGGTCTGCTTCTGGAGGAATGACACCGATGAACGCGGAACTGGATCGCGCGCTGGAGATCGCCCGCGACGCCGCCGCCGAGGCGGGGCGACTGCTCTTGCGTTTCTGGCGGCACGGCGTCGCCGGCGAGGAGAAAGGCGTGCTGGACGTCGTCACCGCGGCGGATCGGGAGAGCGAGCGGTTGCTGCGCTCCCGCCTGCTCGGGGCGTTCCCCGCCGATCGGTTCCTCGGCGAGGAGGACGGCGAGGTGGCCGGAGCCGCGGCGGGGTCGTCGGCGCGACTGTGGGCCGTCGATCCCCTCGACGGAACCGTGAACTTCTTCCACGGCCACCCGTTCTTCTGCGTGTCGGTCGCCCTGCTCGTCGCCGGAGCGCCGGTGGTTTCCGTGCTGGAGGCGCCCGCGCTGGGCTGGACCTGGACGGCCGTGCGCGGGCGGGGCGCGACGCGCAACGGGGCGCCGATCCGCGTCTCGGAAACCAGGACCCTCGACCGCGCCCTCGTCGCCACCGGCTGGGGCCCCGCCAGCCATGTGCGGCCGGAGCCGTTCTTGGCGGCGCTGCCGGCACTGTTCCGGCGCACCCACGGCGTGCGCCGCTGCGGCTCCGCCGCGCTCGACCTGGCGCTGACCGCCGACGGGACCTACGACGCCTACTACGAGATGTCGCTGCACCCGTGGGACGTCGCCGCCGGGATCCTGCTCGTGCGGGAGGCCGGCGGCCGCGTCTCCGACTACGCGGGAGCCGAGGCGGACTGCTCGGGGCGGGCCGTGGTCGCCTCCAACGGCCTGCTCCACGAGGCGCTCCTGCCCTTCCTGCGCGACACGCCGCTCGTGCCGCCCGTCTGACGCGCCGCCCGGCGCCCGGCACACTCCCGGGACGAGGAGAACGGTCGCGCCGGGCCGTCCTCACGGCGCACAACGGTCGAGCAGCGCGGCGACGACGTCCGGGGAGACGCGACCGGCCACCCCGCCGCAGATCCGGCCGCTTGCGTCGAGCACGTAGGTGGTGGGGAAGGTCGTCACGCGATACGCCCCGAGGAACCGTTCGCCGCCCTCGACCACGACGAGCCTCGGGAAACGCCGCGCCCGGGCGGCGAGGTCGCCGGTGGGGACCTGTCCGTCCCCGTGCAGCGCCACGAACCGCACCCCAGGTCGCTCCGCGGCCAGCGCCGCGAGCCCCGGCATCATCGCCTCGCACGCCCGGCACCAGGCGGCCCAGAAGAACAGCACCGCCGGACGTCCGCGCAGGTCCTGGAGCGTCCAAGGCGCACCGTCGTCGACCCGCGTCGTGGTGAACGGGGGCGCCGCGGTGCCGGCCGCGAGCAGCGGCGTGCCGCACATCCGCGGCCCGAACAGCGCGACCGCGAGCAGCGCGGCGGCGATCATCAGGACGGAGCGGAGCACGCGTCGCCGGCGCTCGTCGATCATGACCCCGACGGCTCGACGCCGCCCTCGGCCGCCACCGGCAGTTCGATGCGGAAGGTGGCGCCTTCGGTGGACGAATCGACCGTGATCTCGCCACCGTGCTCCAGGACGATCTTCTTCACGATCGCCAGGCCGAGTCCGGTGCCGGTCGGCTTGGTGGTGAAGTAGGGCTCGAAGATGTGGTCCCGCGCCTCCGCCGGGATCCCCGGCCCGTTGTCGCGCACGACGATGCCGGCCCGCTGGCCGCCCCGCAGGACGTCGGCCTCCACCACGACGCGCGGCGCGGGACGCCCGGCGGGGGCCGCCTGGTCCGCCGTCAGGGCCTCGACGGCGTTGCGCACCAGGTTGTCGATGACGCGGCGCATCATCTGCCGGTCGAGCGGGACGCGGACGGGGCGCGGCGGCGGCCGCCAGTCCACGTCGACGCCGCGGTCGGCCGCGGCGGCGCCGAAGGCCGACCGGCAGTCCTCCAGGAATTCGCCCAGGTCGCTCGGGGCGGGCTGCACCTGCGGCAGGCGCGCGAAGGCGGAGAATTCGGTGGTCAGCCGGCGCAGCGTCGCCACCTCCTCCTCGATCACCTCGCGCGCCGTCTGCACCAGCTTCGCGTAGCGCTCGTCGCCGCCGTCGTACTTCTCCGCCACCTCCTGGATCGCGAGCTGGATCGGCGTGAGGGGGTTCTTGATCTCGTGGGCCAGGCGGCGGGCGATCCCCTGCCAGGCGGACACGCGGGAGAGGTAGGCGATGCGGTCCCGGGACTCCCGCAGATCGGTGACCATCTCGTTGAACGAACGGGCGAGCTCGGCGATCTCGTCGCGGCCCGCCGGCGCGATGCGGACGTCGAGGTCCCCCGTGGCGACCTGGCGCGTGGCCCGGGCGATCGCCGCCACGCGCCGCGTGACCCGCCGCGCGAACAGCACCGAGACGCCCAGTGTCAACGCGACGGCGATCCCGAGGATGATCATGTAGACCCAGCCGAACCGGCGCCCGATCTCCTGCCCCGCCATGCGGAGCATCTTGTAGCGGTCGAGAACGTCGCCCAGGGACTGCAACCCTTCGAACAGCGCCCACGGCGTGACGAACACCGCCTCGAGCCCGGCCGCGTCGAGGTCGGCCGCGGCCGCGGACCCGTGTCCCATGCGCACCAGCGTCCGCGCGGCCTCGATGCCGGCCGCCAGGCGCGTCACGTCGTCCCCGCACGCCCCCAGGACGCACAACAGCGGCGCCTCGAGCGCCCCGATCAAGGCGGCCCGGGCCGCCGTGTCGTCCGCCGGCGGCCGCGGGCGGAACGTCTTGTGCCGCCAGTAGGTCTCCGGATATGCGCCCGGCGTCCGGACGTGCACGCGCCGGCCCGTCGCATCCAGCGCCGAGAGATCGACCAGCACCGCATCCGGGCGCCGCCGCCCCTCTTCCTCCCCGGCCGGCGGTCCGCCCTCCGGCTCGCCGCCACCGCGCCCGCTGAACGCCGCGGCGTCCTCCTCCATCAACCGCCACAGCAACGGCTCGAGCCGGCCCGGCACGCGCGCCGCGGGTCCCAGCCGCCGCAATTCGGACGCCATGCGCTCCGCCCGCCACTTGAGCTGCTCGCGCAACGCCTCGATGTGGTCGTGCGTCCGCTCCTTCGCCGTCTGCAAGCCGTCCGCGATCGCCGGCTGCAGAATCAGATGGAAGCTGGCGCGGATCCCTTGCCCGAAGAGGTAGACCGCCGCGAACCAGACCAGCACCAGCGCCAGCAGCAGCGTGCCGACGAGCTTCGCCTCGAACCAGGGGACCCGCACCCGTCGCGGCGGCCGGGCTTCCACCTCGAATCCCTCACAGATCGAACGGCTCGGACCGGAAGCGGATCGTCCGGTCCGCCTCGCCCAGCCGCCGGTTGATGAAGATCGCCACGAACGAACCGAAGAAGCTCTGCCCCTCCCCACCCGCCCCGGTCGGCACCCGCAGCCACGCGCGCAGCCCCTCCAGCATCTGCGTCGAGACCGGATTGAGCTCCGCGATGACCCCGATCACGTAGCGGCCCCCCTCGACCCCCCGCACGTTGAGCCGCGTGTCGCGGACCGACGTGCACAGGCGAACCGCATCGTTCCGGCTCGTCGCGTCGTACCACCTCGATTGCCGCTCGTCCTCCAGATGGACGTGGAACACCTCGTCCCACAAGTCGTAGATCACCTCGCACGTCCGTATCGAGGCCCGCACGGCCTCCGACGAGTCCTCGCGCCGCAACGCGATCCGCAGCGCGATCCGCGTCGGCAGCCCGCTCTCGATCTCCTCCGGCGCCAGGTCGCTCAGGAGGTCCGAAACCGAGAACGCAACCGTCAGCCAGTCCCCGTCCCGCGTCGTGCGCACCGTGCGCACCGACTCGCCCCAGGCGAGCGCGCCGATCAGCCCCAGGCACACCGCCACGACCAGCGGCCACCCGATGCGACCCATGCGACCCGCCTGCGGCAGTTTCGACGCCACGCGCTTCAGTCCACCTGGGGGATCAACCCCATAATATTCGAGAATGACAAGCGAAACAGGCCGATCATCGTGTCGAAGCGCAAGCCGATGTCACCCGTCAGATCGACCGGAAACACCGACCCGCCCGCGTAGCCCGGAATCTGCAGCGCAATGTCGCCGGCCGAGGCCAGGGTGAACAGGCCCAGTCCGAGGAAGAGGTCCAGTCCGTACAGGAAGCCGGAGCGGCTGCGGTACAACGGCCATGCATACTCGACGCCGACCTTCGCCGCGAGGTCCTCGTACTGCATCTCGATGATGCTCGTGCCGAGCAGGTTGAGCGACGGGTAGTTGTGGAAGTTGAGGTCGAGCACCCGGCCGGGGATCAGGTCGGACAGGTCGCCGACGTAGAACTGGTCGAACAGCGGCGCGCTCCCCGCGATCGCGCCGGCGAACGCCGATACCGTCAGCGTGTGGTGCCACGGCAGATCGAAATGCATCGCCCAGTCGACGGTGAACTTGGCGAACGAGTAGTCGGAGCCGAGCACGTTGTGCGCGAGCTCGATGCCGGCCAGGAGCCGCGTCCCCTCGGTCGGCAGGAACGGGTCGTCGCGGGTGTCGTAGGAGAAGGTGACCCCGATGCTCGAGACGAGCGACTGACCGGGGAGGAGGTCGAGCGGGACGGGCGCGTTCATCGTCGCGCCCGGCGCGCCACGCTCGTAGGACGCCGCCACCGGCAGGTCCGCGTCGAGCCACTCGAAGCGATACCCGAGATCCACGCGCATCCGGTTCGAGAGGCGGACGCCGGTGCCGAAGCGCCCGCCCGCGCGCCAGTAGTCGATCGTCGCGTGGTCCGTCTCGACCGTGCCGTCGGCGCGCACGGAGCGTACGCCGCTGAAGCCGAGGTAGTCCTGGGCGTCGCTGACCCGGACTTCGGCGGAGAGGGACCAGTCCGACCCCAGGAAGGCCGGGTCGAGGAACCGCAGTCGATAGGCCTGCTGCTCGTCGGCCACCACGAACTGGGCCGAGAGCTGGCTGCCCGTGCCGAACAGGTTCATCTCGGAAACGCCCAGCCCGCCGAACGGCGTGACCGTCGTGTATCCGAACGCGAGGTTCTCGATCAGCAGCGTCCAGCGCTCCCGCACGTGGATCCGGAACACCACCCAGCCCCGCTGCGACCCGCGCTGCAACGAGAAGCGCACCTCCTCGAAGAAGCCGGAGGCCAGGAGCGCCATCTTGCTCTCCTCGATGCGCGGATCGTCGGCCCGAAACGTCTCGCCGGGTTCGAGCCGCATCAACCGGAGCACGGTTTCCGCCCGGGTTCGGTCGTTCCCCGAAACCTCGTAGCGCTCCAGGTAGTACCGCACGACGTGCGCCTCGGCCGTCCCCACCTCCTGCGCGGCACCCGGTTCCTCGCGCTCCACCGGCGGCGGCCCGGTCTCGACCACCGTCCCCTCGAACGGCTCCTCGTTCCCGGGCGGCGGCGGCGGCGACTCCGCGGCCTCGTCGGGCGGCGCCGGTTGGCCGTCCTCCCCTTCCCCCGTCGCGCTCGAAGCGCCCCCGCCCGGCTCCTCGCCGCTGCCTTCCGCGGCGGGCTCTCCTCCCATCGCCGCCTCGCCCGCACCGGGTTCCTCTTCCGGAGCGGACGTGGCGGCGTCCCCGGGGCCGTCCACCGGCTGGGCCGGCGCGCCGCGTGGTCCGAGCAGGATCGCGGCGGCCAGCGACAGTACGAGCGGAAGAGCCGGAAGTGGAGGCGACGACAAGGTCAGACCCCGATCGGCACGAACAGGCCGCGGGCCAGGCCCCAGGCCAGGACGACCAGGCCGGTCGGCAACAGGGCATCGACCCGATCGAGCAGTCCGCCGTGACCCGGAAGCAGCGTGCCGGAGTCCTTCACCCCGACGCTCCGCTTGAGCGCCGACTCGAACAGGTCTCCCATCTGGCCGATCCCCCCCGCAACGACCGCCAGGATGACGACGTCGAGCCATTGCACCTCGGGAAGATACCACAGTCGCGCCAGCAGCAGGGCAACCGTGCTTCCGAGAATCCCCCCGGCCGATCCCTCCCAGGTCTTCTTGGGGCTCAGGCGCGGATGGAGCTTGTGCCGCCCGAGGAACCGGCCGGCGAAGTAGGCGGCGGTGTCGCCGAAGAAGGTGAGCGTCATGATCAGCACCACCCACCGGTCCCCGTGGACGAAGAGATAGCGCAGCGCGGGGTAGACGGCGAGCCCGAGCCCCACGTAGAGCGGGGCGAAGGCGAGGGCGGCGGCCCGGTGGGAGAAGGTTTCGATCGCCCGGGGGCGAAGCACGAGCAGGACGAGCGTCGCGAGGAACACGGCAGGGAACGCCCCGGCCAGGGCGAGCGGCCGGTAGAGGAGGGCGAGGACCGCTCCGCCGCCGACGGCCACGGTGAGCGCCGCGCCGAAGCACCGCTCCACGGGGTCGAGCACGCCCGGCACGGGGGCGAGGACCCCGAGCGCTTCCCAGCCGGCGGCGAGGCAGGCGAGGGCGCAGAAGGCGAGCAGCGACCAGGGGGGGAGCCAGAAAATGCAGGCGAGCAGCACGGGGACGATGACCCCGGCGGAGATGAAGCGCCAGGCGAGGCCGGACCGTTCCGCCATCGGATGCTCCCTCGGGCGGCGCCTGCCGTGCAGACGGGGAGGGTGATCTTGCTTCCCCTGCGCCGACCGGCGATGCTGCCGGCCGGACTTCGCGGCGCCGCCGTGGGTGGGGTACTACGCGGCGCCCGTCGAGTCAAACCGATCGGGTGCGCGTCGCGAACGTCGGGCGGCGGCACGGGAGGGCGCATGCAGCGGGATCCCTGGACCGTGTTGGGGGTGCAGCCGGATGCCGCGCCGGAGGAGGTGCGCCGCGCCTTCCGGCGGCGCGCCCGGGAGCTTCATCCCGATCGCCGGCCGGACGATCCGCGGGCCGAGGAGGAGTTCAAGGTGCTGGTCGAGGCCTTGCTGGCCGCGACGTCCGGCGGTCCGCGACGGCGCGGAAAGGGGAGGGCGGACGACGGCGCGGATCGAGCGGGAAGCCGCGGCCACCGGTCGTTCCCGGACGTCGTCGCCGACTTCGACGTCAGCCTGGCGGAGGCGCTGCACGGCGGTTCGCAGACCGCACGCCTGCGGTTCGATCTGCCGTGCCGGTGCCGCCCGGCCACCGGACGCCCCCGAAGGAGTTGCCCCCTCTGTGCCGGTCGTGGAGCGATTCGCGTCGAGCGTCGCGTGACCTTCCACGTTCCGGCGGGATCGCGGGAAGGCGACCTGATCCGCGTCGCCGGCGACGGCGGGAAGGAGGCGCAGTGCGGCGACCTGCGCGTCCGCCTCCGCGTTCGCCCACCCCCGGGCGCCTGGGTGGAAGGCAACGACCTGCATCTCACCCTGCCGCTCACGATCCCAGAGGCGATCGGAGGCGCGCGCGTTCCGGTCCCCGCTCCCGGCGGAACGGTCACCGTCACCGTCCCGCCGGGCACCGACGGGACCACCGTCCTGCGCGTGCTCGGGCACGGCCTGCCTCCCCGACCCGGCTCGAACGCTGCCCGCGGACACCTCTTCCTGCATCCGACCGTCGTCGTTCCCAAGAACCCCGCGGCCCAGCATCTCCGCGCCGCCGCCACCCTCGCCGCCGCCTACCCGCACGACCCGCGCGCGGGCTGGACCCTGGAAACCACCCCGGGCGCTCCTTCCGGCCGTTGCACGTGAAACAACCCCCCAGCTCCGCTCCCGCGCCCCGCCCGTTTCACGGCGCGACCAGCGGCCGCCGCCGAACGCGACCGCCGGGCCGTGCGTCCAGAGTTTCGTCGCGGCCCGCGACGAATTCGGAAGGTAGCAGAACGGGAAACACGCCCGCCTCGCCGCTGCCCGCTCCACTCGACGGCTGCCCGCGATCGACCCGACCGGCGGCACAGGTCCCGGTCCCCCTCCCGCCCGTTTCCTCCGGCCCATCTCCCACCATCCATCCCATCCACCATCCATCCCACCTGCGCGCCATCCCATCCACCCGCTCACCGGCCCCGGATGCCTTGCCGGCGACCCGGCCGGGCGTTCCCCAGGGCCTCGCCAAGATCGCCGCCGCCAATGTCGGACGGGCTCCGGGCTCCGCGCTCGAGGCTGCAGGCCGGCGGAATCACGAGAGCCATGTCGCTCCAGGCGCCTGCCCCGAAAATCGCCCGTCTCCTGCACATCCGCCCAGCATTTTCGTGATTCGTGGGTCGCCCGTCAGGGCGGTTGGCGACTGAAGTCTGGAGCCGGAAGCCTCGCACCGGCCGGCGATGCGGACTTCGGCGACACCCTGGGGCGTTCCCCCGGCCGGCCAAGGCCTGTTTCCGCCTGCCGTTAGCATCACGAACGGCGCAGGGTCGCCTGCCGATGTCTCGAAGCAGACCGCCGACGAACACGCCGTTCTCCTCTTCTCAACGACCAAGTCGGGCCGACACCTCCGCGCTACCAACTCGCATGACCCCCAAAGGACCTGTCAGGGTGTCAGGGAAGGTGGCGCAACGTGCAAATTCACTATTTGATACAAGTAGTTGCGCTGATTGTGTCGGTGTTGTGTCGGCGGCGTGTAGTAATTTGTGGTTGAATACCCGACATGGTATGATCGTGCCGTGGTGTGGGCCCGTTCAGCAGTCCCGCTGCGGCCCACCGGAAAGGAGAGATGGGTCATGCGCAAGTACCTCTCCGCCCTCCTCGCCGCGCTCGCCTTTTTCCCAGGCTGCGCCCCGGAGGGAACCGGCGACCTCGACGTCCAGTGGACCGTCGGCCTCACCGGCAGCTGCACGCAGGCCAACCTCGGCTTCGTCGCGGCGCGCCTCGAAACGCCCGCCGGAACGCTCGTGGCCCGCCAGGATGCCCCCTGCGACGCCCACGGCGTCCGCTTCCGGGATCTCCCGATCGGATCCTATCGCGTCCGTCTCTCCGCGTTCGACGACGAAGGCGTGGAGGCCTACGCGGCGACCGTCTCCGACCTGCCGGTCCAGGAGGGGCTCGAGGCGGCCTCCTGTCTCGCGCGACTGACGCCCCGTCCCGGATCGATCGCGGTCTCGTGGTACTTCCAGGGGGGCCGGCTCTGCTCCGCCTACGGCGTGGAGGACGTGCTGCTGAGCCTCTTCTCGTCCGACATCGAGGTCCTGGCGGAGTCGTTCCGCTGCGACCGCGGCGCGGCGGTGATCGAGGGACTCCTCCCCGGGTCCTACGAGGTCCGACTCGACGCCGTCGATGCCTGGGGCGTCCCGTCGCATTCGTTCGTCGCTGGCGGCCTCAGGCTGCGCCCCGGTCACGAGCTGTCGTTCGACGCCGAGCTGGCAGCCTGCCAGGGTCCCTGCTGGTAGCGTCCGGGGCGCGCGCGGCGCGTCCGCTCGCCGGGCGCTCCGCTTCTTCCCTTTCGGCTTCGGCGCTGCCGGGTGATCGTTCCCCGCGTCGCACACAGAGCGGGCGATGCCCGCAACCCAGCGGGGCTGCGCCCCGCACCCCCCCGGACCGGCCGAGGAGAGATGGGGATGTCGACTGGAGAGGTGGGGAGAACGACCAAGCTTCGGGGAGCATCATCCTCGCGGCTTTCGGGTCGGCTTGGCCGGCGGCCAGTCGATGCGCCGGAAGTCGGATCGCTCGCGTCCGAAGTTGACCAGCAAGCCGACCGCCATGCCGCTGGCACGGAGGTACGACCGAAGCTGGTCGTAGTGGGCGGCGGCGAGTTGGGGCACGGACTACTACTGGTCCGTGTACCAGAGCGAGTGGGCCTCCGACCTGGTCTTCGAAAGCCCCGCCGCCCTGCGCGAGATCTACCCGGCGCTGGTCCGACACGCGATCACCAGCTTTTCCAGCGGCGACGTCATGCGCTTCCTGGGCGCCAAGGTCCACGGCAACTTCAAGGGCGAGGTTCTGAGCGAGTTCGGCCGAAGGCCCGAAGGCGTGCGCGTCAAGCACTGGGCCGGCAGCAACTCGATGAAGCTGTACGACAAGTTCGCCGTCGTCCTCCGGCCCGAGGTCACGATCAACAACCCGGACGGCATCAAGGTCTTCCGGCCCAAGGAAGGCAGCCCCGGTGGCGAGAAGGAGTGACGGCCGCTGCGCAGAGTGGCGGCCGCTGCGCAAGGGCATTGCCGACCTGCATCGTCGCGCCCAGGTCTGCCAAGCGGCCAACGAACGCTACCTCGACGCGCTCGCCGCCACCGACACCTCGACATCCCTGGGTGCCCTGCTCCGGCAGGTCTGCCGCCCCACGACCCACAACCGCAGGCGCATCCGCGGCCTGCGTCCCTGGGCGGCCGACGAGCTTGCGCTGTTCCAAGCCCTCAACCGCGGCGAGTTCGCCATCCACGGCCTGCGCAACGCGACCTCCAACGGCTCCTGTTCCCCGGCCCGGCAGGCTCCCCGCTCGACCACCGCCACCGCGGCGCGCACGTCTCTCATCTCCTGCCCATCCTCCGCGCGCACGGCATCCTGCACAAGGTCCCCAAGAGCCACCGCTACCAGGTCAGCCCGAAGGGCCGCGAGATCCTGACCGCCGCCCATCACGCCTCGCTCCACAAGCTCACCCAACTCGCCGCGTGAGTGCGACCGGCGCGAGCGCCCCTGGCGCGGCGCCCCGCCGCGCCAGGGCATCCGCGCCCGGACCTTCTCCACCTCCCCAGCCGACCTCTCCACCTCTCCTCGTCCGGTCCGGAAAAGGCTGACGCGTCGTCACGAACCGCGGGATTGGTAGTTCAGATCTCGAGACGGTACCCCAGGAGCGCTCCGAGGCCGCCGACGTTGCCGCGCACGACGTCGTCGTACCGGGCGTCGTCGTAGGCGACGTCCAGCGCGATCAGCCCGGGACCCACCGGGAAGCCGAAGACGACCCGCGCCCCGACGCTGAACGCCACCAGGGCGCCGGAAGAGACGTTCGGAGACGCCCCGGGCGGATTGACCTCGAACCAGCCCACTTCCATCCCCACCGCCACTTCCGCGAGCAGGACGAACCACGAGGCGAGCGGCCAGCGATACCCCGCCACCAGGTAGGCGGTGAGCGCGTCGCCGAGGACCTCGTAGGTCTCGGTGACCCGCGGTTCGAGCGACAGGCGCAGGGCGTTGTAGCCCAGCTCGGCGCCGAACTGGAATCCGCGGGCGCCGAACGCATCGATCCAGCCGACGCCCAGGCGCAGCGGAACGAGGCCGGCGTTGCCGAGGTTGTGGACGTATCCGGCCGCGAGAGCCATGTACAGCGCCGCCGCCGCCGGCGGCTCGACCCGCACCGTGTCGAACCATTCGCCCGACTCCACGCGCACCACCACGGGCGTCGTCTCCTCGCCGGACACCACGAGCGTCGCTTCCATCCAGCCGACGTCCTCGCTGCCGGCGGCTTCCGCCGGCGCGAACGGCTCGACGGTTCCCCGGGACGCGCCGGCGCGGAACGCCGGCTGGCCTTCGGCGACCACGCCGTTGCCGTGGCGGTCTTCGAGCCGCGCGCGAATCACGAACCGTCCGCGCCCTCCGGACTCGTCCGGGTGCGCTTCCGCGCGCAGCCGGGCGGGCGGACCCGCCTCGAGCGTGATCGCCATCTGGCCCACGGAGCCCTGCCGCTCGGCCCGGATCGTCGCGATCCCGGCGGCGGTACCGGCCCGGAACTCGAAGGAGCCCAGCCCGTCCTGCACCTCGATCTGCGGGGGGACCTCGCCGCCCAGCGCCGACAAGGTCACCGTCCCGCTCTCGGGAAGCGGGTCCCCGAGCCCGTCCAACACCTCGACGCGGACGGTCGTGCGGCTCTCCCCGTCGGCGGGCAGCCGATTCGCCTCCGGCGTCAGGCGGAGCCCGCGCGCATCCGGGTCGAACTGGCGGATCGCCACCGTCCCCTCGTAGCCGCCGGCGCGGGCGCGGATCACGATCGCCGCGGGCGGTTCGCCGCCGCCGCGCATGCGATCGGAAGCGACCGTTGCGATCGACAACGGACCGCTCTGCGCCGGCTCCTGGATCACCGTGCCGCCGGCCAGCTCCATCTCGATCGGACCCACCTCGATGTAGTGCCCGAGGCCGTCCGAGACCCCGGCGTAGACCGTGGCTGTCGACTGTCCGTCGGCCGGCAGCAGCAGGGGCATCGCCTGGATCTCGATCCCGCTCGGCGGTCCCGCGATCATCTCGACCGGCCAGGATTCGGCGGCTTCCCCTTCGACGCGCACGACGAGCGCCTTGGGGCCGAGCGCGCGCGACGGGCGCCACGGGTACAGGCGGAGCCCGGCCTGGATCTCCGCGGGCTCGCCCACGGCGCCGCTTTCCGCCTCCAGCTCCCACCGGCGCGGCAACCCTCCGGCCTCGTCGGTCGCCGCGACGAGCACCGGTAGCACGGCGCCGTCGTCGGCCAGGATGCGCTCGGCGGGCGGCAGGACCAGGCTCCGGCGGAACGACTGCCGCGGCAGGTCGAGCGTCCGCGTCGTCTCGTTCCCCGCCGCATCGGTCGCGATCACCCGCGCGCTCTCCGCGCCCGGCGGGATCTCGACCTCCACGGTCGCCTGCCGTCCGGCCGCGCGCACCGGCCCGAAGGTCTGGCCCGCGATCTCCACGCGCACCTGCGCCCCGGGCTCGGTGTCGATTTCCAGGCTGGCCTTCTTCCAGACGTGGACCCGGGCGAAGCCCGCCCGGTCCTCCGTCCGGAACACCACCAGGATCACCGCCGGTCCCTGCAACGCCGGAAGCCGCAACTGGGCGCGATACAGCCCCGGCTCCACCGCCTCGGGTCCGTGCAACTCGCCCATCGTCGCCGTGCCGCGCAGGCCGGGCAGGGCGCCCGGTGCGCGGATCTCCAGCGGAACGATCCGCATCTGCTCCGCCACGACACGCCGCGCCGCCACACGTACCTCCAGCGGTTCGGGCACGGCGAGCGATTCGCGGGCCGGCGCCGGGGGCGGCACGGCGCGGACGGTCGAGACCACCGAGCCATCGTCCTCCAGGGTCATCTCCGGACCGGCCGGCGCCGGGAAACCGTCGTCGCCCAGCGGCACGACATCCACCGCGGACGGCGGTTCCTGCTTCGCGACGTCCTGAACGGCCGCGATCGCTCCGGTCAGCCACACGATCCACGGGAGGAGAAAGGACGCCATGCGGGCATTCTACACGAGGTGCAACGGATCGATGTCGAGGATCACGCGCACGCCCGGCGGAGGCCGTTCGGCCCACGCCGCCGCCCGCGCGGCGACCTCGCGAACCGCCCGGCGCACGGGCCCCTTGAGCAGCAGGTGGTAGCGGTACGCGCCGCGCAGGCGGGGCAGGGGGGCCGGGGCCGGACCGAGCAGGTCCACCTGGGCCGCCTCGGCCGCCGGCCCGAGCCATTCCGCCAGGCGCTCGATCGCCGCCACCACGCGCGGTTCCTCCCGCCCTTCCGCCCGCAGCAGCGCCAGCGTCCCGAACGGCGGATAGCCCAGTTCCCTGCGCGCGGGCAGTTCGGCCCGCACGAATGCCGCGTAGTCGTGCGCGGTCGCGGCGGCAATCGCATAGTGCCCCGGGAGAAACGTCTGCAGCAGCACGCGGCCCGCCTCGCGTCCACGCCCCGCCCGTCCGGCGACCTGGGTCAGGAGCTGGAACGTCCGTTCCGCCGCGCGGAAGTCGAACACCTGCAGGCCCATGTCGGCCCGCAGGATGCCGACCAGCGTCACGCCCGGGAAGTCGTGCCCCTTGGTCACCATCTGCGTGCCGACCAGCACGTCCAGCGCGCCGGTCCGCAACCGCTCCAGCACCCGTTCCCCGGCCGCCCCGGGCGCCACGTCGCTGTCCAGGCGCGCCACCCGCGCCGCGGGAAACAGCTCCGTCACCGCCGCCACCACGCGCTCCGTGCCCAGCCCGCGCAGGTCCAGGGCCGACCCGCCGCACGCCTCGCAGCGCTCCGGCACCGCCCGCCGGAAGCCGCAGTAGTGGCACAACAGCGCGTCGCGCGCCTGGTGGTACGCCAACGCGACGCCGCACGACGGGCAACCGATGAACGCGCCGCACCCCGAGCACGCCGCCGCGGAGGCGAAGCCCCGCCGGTTGAGGAACAGGATCGCCTGTTCGCCCCGGCGCAGCACCTCGTCCAGCGCCTCGACCAGCTCGAGCGACAGGAACGGGTGCCGCGGGTGGCAGCGCCCGCGCTGGCGCAGGTCGCACAGCCGGACCTCCGGCAACGCGCGCGGCGTCGCGCGCTCCGGCAACTCGAGCAACTCCAGCTTTCCCGCGTGGGCGTTGCGGTACGACTCGAGCGACGGGGTGGCGGAACCGAGCACCACCACCGCGCCCGCCTCCCGCGCCCGGAGCAGCGCGAGGTCCCGCGCGTTGTAGCGAAAGCCGTCGGCCTGCTTGAACGACGGGTCGTGCTCCTCGTCCACCACCAGCAACGCCAGGTCGCGGATCGGGGCGAACAGCGCGGAGCGCGCGCCGACCACGACGCGCGTCCGCCCCGCCGCCAGCGCGGCCCAGGCGCGCCGGCGGTCGGCGGCCGACAGGGCGCTGTGCACCACGGCGACCGCCGAGCCGAGCCGCCCGCGGAACCGCTCGACAAGCTGGGGGGTGAGCGCGATCTCCGGCACCAGCACGAGGGTCGCGCGGCCGGCCCGCAACACCTCCGCGGCGCAGCGGAGGTAGACCTCGGTCTTGCCGCTGGCCGTCACTCCGTGCAGCAGGAACCCGCGGTATCCCCCCGCGTCGAGGGCGGCGCGAATGCGCGCCACCGCCGCCTCCTGCGCCGGCGTCGGCGC
>JAAZOP010000163.1 GCA_012797735.1 Myxococcales bacterium | reverse complement strand
GACGGGGGCTCGGCCGGCGGCTCGGGCTGCGGTTGCCGGGCCGCGGAAGGACATGCCGCCGCCGGGTGCCTCGGCCTGCTCGCCTTCGCCGCCTGGAGAACGCGCCGGCGCCGGCGCTAGCCCGACCGGAACCGCCGTCCCACCGGCACGACCGCCTCGCCGCCGAGTCCCCCGGAACGGGGCGAACCGGGACGGCCGATGCCGGGCACATCGCCCCGTTCTTGCGGCCCGCGCGCAAGCCTGCTACCAACCGCCGCGACGGAGGTGGCCGATGCCCCGCTTTCCGGCCCAGCCGCAGAAGGGTTTTTGCGACTACTTCCCCGAGGTGCTGCGGGTCTTCCGTCACGTGGAACGGCAGATCCACCGCACCGCCGCGCTGTTCGGCTACGAGGAGTACGACGGCCCGACTCTCGAACCGCTCGAGATCTACGCCGCCAAGAGCGGCGAGGAACTGGTGCGCGAACAAGCGTACGTCGTGCGGGACAAGGGCGGACGCGAACTGGCGCTGCGGCCCGAGATGACCCCGACCCTGGCACGAATGGTGGCCCAGGTGCAGAAGTCTGTCCCGCGGCCGATCCGCTGGTACTCGATCCCGACCTGCTTCCGCTTCGAACGCCCGCAACGGGGTCGGGTCCGCGAGTTCGGCCAGGCCAACGTCGACATCCTGGGGACCGCTTCCTCCGATGCCGAACTGGAGATCTTCTCCTTCATCCGCCACTTCATGGAAAACCTCGGAGCCAATCGGGACCAGTACCGGATCCGGTACTCGTCACGACGGTACCTGGACGCGTTGCTGGCGCAGGTGGTGGGGGTGCCGGCGGACCGGACGGTCGAGGTGCGGAAGATGATCGACCGGCGGGACAAGCTCGCGCCGGCGGAGTTCGAAAAGTGGGTGCGGGAGACCTTCCCCGAGGGGCCGGTGGCGGACCGGGTGTTGCGGCTGCACGAGTTCGCGGATCCGGCGGCGCCGCCCCTGCCCGACGTGCCGGCGGCGTTCCGGGAGTCGGAGGGGTATCGCGAGTTGGTGGAGTTCCACGACCGCGTGCGCCAAACCGGCCTGGACGGCGTGGCGGTGTTCGACCCGACGATCGTGCGCGGGCTGGACTACTACACCGGGATCGTCTACGAGGTGCACGACGTCGGGACGGAGAACCGGCGCGCGCTGTTCGGCGGGGGCCGCTACGACAACCTGCTCGAGCTGTTCTCGAACGAGCCGATGACCGGGACCGGGTTCGGGATGGGGATCCTGACGGTCAAGTTGTTCCTCGAGACGTACGGCCTGCTGCCCGCGGACCTGTCGAGTCCGCCGCGCGCCGGCGCGGTGTACGTGGCCTGCCTGTCGGCCGCGCAGCGCAGCTATGCGTTCGCGGTGGTCGAGCGGCTCCGCGGGCGGGGCGTGCCGTGCGAACTGGACCTCGACTTCGCCAAGCTCGGCCGGCAACTCCAGCGGGCGGAGGCGAAAGGGTACGCGCGGGTGGCGATCGTCGGCGAGGACGAGGCCCGGCAGGGCCAGGTGACGCTGAAGACGCTGGCCGGCGGCGCGCAGGAAACCGTGGGCCTCGACGACCTCCCCGCCCGGCTGAGCCGCCCCGAACGCTGACCGGCCTGCGGCCCGCCTTCGACCGGCGGGCGGACGTGAACCTGCCGGACGGTCACGATGCCGGCCGCCATCCGCGGCCCCGCGGTGCGATCCGGGACAGGCGGCGCGACAGGCGGCGCGATCCGGTTGACGCGCCGGGCCGGCGGTCCTATTGGTTCGCCGCATGACGGGTCCGCACATCGCGGTGGTGGGAGCGGGGTTCGCCGGCGCGGCGACGGCGCTGCACCTGGTCCGCCGCGGCGCCCGCGTCACGGTGCTGGAACGCGAGCCGATCGCCGGTGCGCACGCCTCTTCCCAGAACGCCGGCATGTTGCGCACCGCGATCGCCGACCCGGCCCTCGCGCGCGTCGCCGCCGCGGGCGCCGATGGAGTCGCGGCGGCCCAGGCCCTGTCCGAGGTCCCGTTGGTTCGTCCGTCGGGCTCCCTGCTGCTCGCCCAGGGAGAGACGCTGGAACCGCTGCGCAAGGTCGTCCCCGAACTGCGCGAGATGCGACGGAGCGCACGGTGGCTGGACCCCGCGGAGGCCGCGTCCAGGGTGGCCGCGCTGGCCGGCGCCCCGTTCGAGGCGGCCCTGTGGACTCCGGAAGACGGCGTCGCCGACACCGCCGCCTACCTGACCGCTCTGCTGCTCGGCGCGCGCCGGGACGGCGCGACCCTGCGGCTCGGCACCGAGGTGCTCGGCGGGGAGCCCGGCGACGGGTCCCGGCCGGCGCGTCTCGAGACCGGTCGCGGCGCCGTCGAGGCGGACGTGGTGGTGATCGCCGCCGGCGCCTGGTCCGACGTCGTCGCCCGACGCATCGGCGCCACCCCGCTCGGCCTCACCCCGCTCCGCCGCCACCTGCACGCCACCGGGCCGCTCGCGGAGGTCGACCCCCGGTGGCCGTTCGTCTGGGCCCTGGGAGACGAGGTGTACTTCCGCCCCGAGTCCGGCGGACTGCTCCTGTCGCCGTGCGACGAGGAGCCGTTTCCGCCCGGGGAACCGCCGGCGGACCCCCAGAACCGGGCTCTGCTGGCGCGCAAGGTGGCCCGGGCGTTCCCCGCGCTCCTCGACCTGCCGTTGATGCGCTCCTGGGCCGGCCTGCGCACCTTCGCGCCCGACCGCCGCTTCGTGCTCGGACGCGACCCTCGCGCCCCGCGCGTCTGCTGGGCGGCCGGCCTGGGGGGTCACGGCGTCACCTGTGCCTGGGAAATCGGCAGAATCGCTGCGGAATCCGCTCTCGGACTCGCACCCGCCCCCGCGGAGTTCGATCCCGCCCGCTTCCCCGTGCCCCCGCCCTAACTTGCCGGATTCGCAGGCCGTGCTAGGCTGCTGCGTCGCGAACGGGTGTTCGTGAAAGAACTTCGCACGAGAAGGGAAATGGAGCGAAGAGAGGAGGAATCACGATGGCAGGACGGTTGATCGTTCCCGGACTATTATTGCTGCTGGCGGCCGCCGGATTCGGCTGCGGCGGCGACAGCTCGTCGAACCCGGACGCGGACGTCGGCGACGTCGCGGAGACGACCGAGGGGACGGACGTCGGGGCCGACGCGGACGCGGACGTGGGACCGGACGGTCTCGACGTGCCGGCGGACACCCCGGCCGACACGCCGACCGACACCCCGACCGACACGCCGGCCGACACCCCGACCGACGTTCCGCCGGCGGTCTGCGGTCCGATTCCGGGGGGTGAATGCGACGCCGGCAACACGTGCGACATCCACGGTTGCGGCGACGGTACAACCGGCTACTGCGTGCCGACGCCGGACGACTGCGCCGAAGTCTGGGAGCCGGTCTGCGGCTGCGACGGCGTGACCTACGGGAACGACTGCGAGCGGCTCCTCGCCGGCGCGGCGCTCGACCACGACGGCGCGTGCGAGACGACGGCGACCTGCGGCGGCGGCGCGGAGCCGCGCTGCGACGGCGAGGCGGTGTGCGACATCCGCGAATGCGGCGACGGGGCGTCGGGCGTCTGCGTCCTGCTCCCGGAAGTCTGCCCCGAGGACTGGGCGCCGGTGTGCGGCTGCGACGGGCGCACCTACGCGAACGACTGCTACCGGCTCCGCGCCGGCGCGGCGCTCGACCACGAGGGCGTCTGCGACACCGGGACGGCCTGCGGCGGCACGACGGGCACGCGGTGCGATTTCGGCCAGATCTGCAACATCCTCGACTGCGCCGAAGGAACCGCCGGCACGTGCGTCACCATCCCGCGGGAGTGTCCGGACGCCTACGAACCGGTCTGCGGCTGCGACGGCGTCACCTACGACAACGACTGCCTGCGCCTCCGGGCCCGCGTCGCCCTGGACCACGCGGGCGAGTGTCCGGCCGTCGTCTGCGGCGGCATCGCCGGCCTCCCCTGCCCGGAGGGACAGGTCTGCAACATCACCGGGTGCTTCCCCGACGCGGCGGGGGTCTGCGTCCCCGACCCCGGCGGGCGGTGCCCGCCGCGCATCGAGTACGTCTGCGGTTGCGACGGCACGACCTACGACAACGACTGCCTGCGCATCGATGCCGAGGTGGCGCTCGACCACGAGGGGTCCTGCGACGTCACGGACTGCACCCCCGTCTGCCAGCGCATCGGCGGCGGCCCCGGCTCTCGGATGGGCTGGGTGAATCCCTGCACCGGCAGGACGATCTGCGAAGCGGCCTGCACCGGCTGCACCGCCTCGTGCGAGGCGGTCGGCACGCGCAGCGAGGGGTGGTACGCGACCTGCACCGACCCCGGGACGACCGGCGGCTGCCCCGGCTCCGCGCTGCCGAACCTGATCCAGTACGACACCGAGTGCGGCTAGCCCGATCCGCGTTTGCCCCGCCCACTCCGTCCCGGTAAACTCGCCCCCGCATGACGGGTCGCTTCCGTTGCCCGCTCGCGGCGCCGCTGTCGCTGCTGTTTCTCCTGGCCCTGCCGCCGGCCCGCCCGGCGCGCGCCGCGGAGGCGCCCGCGGCCCTGGAGCCGAACCGGGAGTGGTTCGCCCTCGGCCTGTCGCTCGGCGCCGGCTACGCCACCGTCGATTCGGCCGGCGCCGAGGGCGCCGACCTCCTCGTCACCCAGCTCGGCGTGCGCTCGATCTTCCTCTCCCAGTGGGAACTGGCGCTCGACCTGCGCGCCGGGTTCGACCCCGCGCGTCCCGGCGTCGACGCGGTGCATTCCTACGAGGCGCTGCTGTGGCTGGTCGCGGACCTCGACCTCCTGCCGCTGGTGCTGTTCGTCGGCGTCGGCGGCGGCGGGGTGTTCGAGGGTGCAGTGCCGTTCGCGCTGCACGGCACGGTCGGAGCGTGCGTCGGGCTGGCGTTGTGGATCGAGGCGACCTGGCGGCTCGTGCTGCGCGGCACCCAGCGCTGGGTCTTCCGGGCCGACGGCTCGGTGTCGGGCGGGGACCCGACGGGGAGTTCCTCGCCGTTCCTGCCGACCGAGGTGCTGCTGGCGGGCGAGTATTTCTTCTGACCGGCCGGGAAGTCCCGGCCGGCGCGCGCTGGTCGCGACCGGCCGCGACACGCTGTCCGCCGGCGGCGCCGCTCGGGTCGCGTGGTTGACCCCGGCGGCTCCGGTATTGCAGTCTGGGGCGCGCGGAGCAGGTGGAGAAGGAAGACGATGGGCAGGCTGTTCGGGACGGACGGGATCCGGGGCGAGGCGAACCGCTATCCGATGGACAGCGCGACGGCGTTCGCGGTGGGACAGGCGCTGACGCACGTGCTGCGGAAGCCGAACCACCGGATCCGGGTGATCATCGGCAAGGACACCCGGATCTCGGGCTACATGCTGGAAAGCTCGCTGGAGGCGGGGATCACCTCGATGGGCGGCAACCCCTACCTGGCCGGGGTGCTGCCGACGCCCGGGATCGCCTTCGCCACGGTGAGCATGCGGGCCGACGCCGGCATCGTGATCTCGGCCTCGCACAACCCGTTCCAGGACAACGGGATCAAGATCTTCGGCGGCCACGGCTACAAGCTGTCGGACGAACAGGAGGCGGTGATCGAGGACCTCGTGCTGGGAGGCAAACTGCCCGAGATGGTGCCGAGCGCCGCGGGGATGGGCCAGGCGTTCCGGCTGGACGACGTGCACGGGCGGTACATCGTCTTCCTCAAGAACACCTTCCCGCGGGATCTCTCGCTGGAGGGGATGAAGATCGTCCTCGATACCGCGAACGGCGCGACCTACAAGGTGGCCCCGGAGATGTTCTGGGAACTGGGAGCGGACGTGGAGACGATCCACAACACGCCCAACGGCCTGAACATCAACGAGGGCTGCGGCTCGCAGCAGACGGAGGACTTGCGGCGGCGGGTGGTCGAGTCGGGGGCGGCGATCGGCCTCGCCTTCGACGGGGACGGGGACCGGCTGATCGCGGTCGACGAGAAGGGGCGCGAGGTCACGGGCGACCAGGTGCTGCTGATCTGCGCCCGGATGCTGAAGGAACAGGGACGCCTGAAGAACGACCTGGTCGTCAGCACGGTGATGAGCAACATGGGACTGCTCGTGGCGTGCCGGAAGTACGGTTTCCGGCACCATGCCGCCAAGGTCGGCGACCGCTACGTGCTGGAGGACATGCTCCGCCTCGGCGCCGTGCTCGGCGGCGAGGACTCGGGCCACACGATCTTCCTGGAGCATCACACCACGGGCGACGGAATCCTGTCCTCGATCCAGCTCCTGGCGGCGATGATCCGCTCCGGCAAGCCGCTCTCGGAATTGGCGGCGCAGATGGAAGTCTTCCCCCAGAAGCTGATCAACGTCGAGGTCGCGCGAAAGCCGGACGTGATGACGGTGCCCGAGGTGGCGGAGGCGATCCGGCAGACCGAGGCGGAACTGGGGGCCGACGGCCGGGTCCTCGTGCGCTACTCCGGAACCCAGAACGTCTGCCGGGTGATGGTCGAAGGTCCGACCGACGCGCAGACGGAGGCCTGCTGCCGGCGCATCGCCGACGCGGTGCGCCGGACGCTCGGCAGACCGCCGGGCCCCGGAGCCGAAGGCCCTACGGCGTCTGCCCGGTGACCAGCTTCGTCCAGAGTCCGTTCCGGCGCTGCAGCCGGGCCGAGGGGTCCTCGACGCAGCGGATCAGGTAGTCCGCCACCTTGTCGATCGTCCGCTCCGCGAAGTACGGGCCGATCGAGCCGACGTCCAGGTCGCAGACGCAGTTGAGGAAGTCGATCGCGTACGGGACGTCGTCCTTGACCAGGAATTCGACCGTGTTGATCTCGTAGCCCAGCGACTCGTTGATCAGCCGCACGTAGCCTTCGATCCGCTCCAGCAGCTCCCGGCCGAAGAAGTCGGGGTCATGCTCGTAGCGTCCGAGCCGCTGGCCGGCCACCCGGTCGGGCGGCACGAACCGCGCCGTCATCACCTCGCCGCCGAGATACCAGCACCGGGCGAACTTCTGGTACGGAATGTCCTGCTGCAGCAGGAACACCAGCGTCCGGCTCAACCAGCGGCGGACGGCGAAGTCCTCCGCCTCGCTCTCCAGGCCGAGCCTCTTCTCGTGGTGCACGGCGTGGTTGTAGTTGTGCCAGAACTCCTCGCGCGAACGCACCCGGGTCACCGCCAGCCATCCGCCGCCCGAAGCGGGCTTGAGCCAGGCGGGGAAGCCGATGTACTCGAAGATCCGCTCCCAGTCCTCCGGCGACAGATACTTGAGGTTCCGCAGCGACTGCGGGGTGATGTCGTAGAGCTGCGTGCTGCCCGCGACGGGCAGCGTGACCGTCCGCGGGACCGGAACGCCGAGGCGGTCGACCAGGTTGAAGCCGAGCAGCTTGTCGTCCGCGGACCACTGGAACGGGTTGGGGATCACGTACGAGCCCTCGACCGCCGCCGACTTCAGGATGTACCGGTAGTAGGGGAAGTCGTGGGAGATCCGGTCGAGGATCACGTCGTATTCCCAGCGCTTGCGGAGCGGCTCGGCCCCCACGACCATCTGCTCGACCTGGACCCGCCCCCGCGTCTTCCGCTCGACGATCTGCGCCAGCATGTTGGGGAAGTTGTCCTCCCGGCCGCGGAGAATGCCGATCTTCTTCGCCATGCATGACCTCCCGTCGGGATCGCGCCCGACCGCGACGACCGCAGCCGCCGCGCGGCGGCACGCCGGTCGCGAGGGGCGAATGTACCCGAATCGCGCGGGCGAAGACAAACCCGCCGTCCCGTCCCCTCGCGACCCGCCGTGCCGCCCTTCCCGGCACGCGCCGCACCGCGCCCAGGCTCTCGGGCCGCCGTCCGGGAAGGAACGCTCGGGCGAACGAAGGGACCGCTACGCCGCGCGCGTGCGCGGCTTGACCTCGGCGGCGAGCCACGCGGTGATCTCGGCGAGCTTCGTGCCGGGGCCGAAGACCTTCCGCACGCCCGCCGCCGCCAGCTCGGGCACGTCCTCCTCGGGGATGATGCCGCCGGCGAACACGACCACGTCGGCGACGCCGGCGTCGCGCAGCCCGGCGACGACCCGCGGCAGCAGCGTGGCGTGGGCGCCGGAGAGGATCGACAGGCCCACGGCATCGACGTCCTCGTCGACGGCCGCCCGGACGATCATCTCGGGGGTCTGCCGCAGACCGGTGTAGATCACCTCGTGGCCCGCGTCGCGCAGGGCGCGGGCGACGACCTTCGCGCCGCGGTCGTGCCCGTCGAGGCCCGGTTTGGCGACGAGGATCCGGAGACGCTCGGCCAGCGCTTCCTCCCTACATGCTCCGGCGGTACTGGCCGCCGATCTCGTACAGCGCCTGCGAGATCTGGCCCACGGTGGCGACGCGCACGAGGTCCATCATCACGTCGAACGTATTGCCGCCGGAGTAGGCGACGTCGGCCAACCTGCGGATCAGTTCCTCGCGCCGCCGCGGGTCGCGGGCCTGGAACGCCCGGCAATTCTCGATCTGCGCCCGCTTCTCCTCGGGGGTGGCCCGCCGCAGCTCCATCGGCGGCGGCTCGTAGCCCTCCCGCAGCGTCTCGGGATGGATGTAGGTGTTGACGCCGATCAGCGGCAACGAGCCGTCGTGCTTCTTCACCTCGTACAGCAGCGACTCGTCCTGGATCTTGCCGCGCTGGTACTCGCGCTCCATCGCGCCGAGCACCCCGCCGCGCGCCGCGAGCCGTTCGAACTCCGACAGCACCGCCTCCTCGACCAGGTCGGTCAACTGTTCGAGGATGTAGCTGCCCTGGAGCGGGTTCTCGCAGTGCGTGAACCCCAGCTCGCGGTGGATGATCATCTGGATCGCCATCGCCCGCCGCACCGACTGCTCCGTGGGCGTCGTGATCGCCTCGTCGTAGGAGTTGGTGTGCAGCGAGTTGCAGTTGTCGTAGATCGCGAACAGCGCCTGGAGCGTGGTGCGGATGTCGTTGAAATCGACCTCCTGGGCGTGCAGCGAGCGGCCGGAGGTCTGGATGTGGTACTTGAGCTTCTGGGTCCGCTCGTTGGCGCCGTACAGGCGGCGCATCGCGACGGCCCAGATCCGGCGGGCGACGCGGCCGATCACCGAGTACTCGGCGTCCATCCCGTTGGAGAAGAAGAACGACAGGTTGGGCCCGAAGTCGTCGATCTTCATCCCCCGCGACAGGTAGTACTCGACGTAGGTGAACCCGTTGGCCAGCGTGAACGCCAGCTGCGTGATCGGGTTCGCCCCGGCCTCCGCGATGTGGTAGCCGGAGATCGACACCGAGTAGAAGTTGCGGACGTCGTGGGCGATGAACCACTGCTGGATGTCACCCATCATGCGCAGGGCGAAGTCGAGGGAGAACAGGCAGGTGTTCTGGGCCTGGTCCTCCTTGAGGATGTCGGCCTGGACCGTGCCGCGCACGGTGCGCAACACGTCGGCGCGGATCTTCTCCGCCACCTCGGGCGACGGCTCGCCGTGCTCGCGGCGGTACCGGTCGAGCTGCTGGTCGATCGCGGTGTTGAAGAACAGCGCCAGCATCATCGGCGCCGGCCCGTTGATCGTCATCGAGACGCTGGTGTTCGGGTCGCACAGGTCGAAACCGGCGTAGAGCTTCTTCATGTCGTCGAGCGAGCAGATCGAGACGCCCGCCTCGCCGACCTTGCCGTAGATGTCGAGCCGCTCGGCCGGGTCGTCGCCGTACAGGCTGACGGCGTCGAACGCCGTCGAGAGCCGCTTCGCCGGCTCGCCCCGGCACAGGTAGTGGAACCGCGCGTTGGTCTTCTCGGGCCCGCCTTCCCCCGCGAACATCCGCTTGGGGTCCTCGTCGGCCCGCTTGAGCGGGAAGACGCCGGCGGTGTAGGGGAAGGAACCGGGGACGTTCTCCAGCGCCAGGTAGCGCAGCAGCTCGCCGTGGTCCTCCACCCCGGGGGTCGCCACGCGCGGAATGCGCGTCCCGGCCAGCGTCCGCCACGCCGCGGGCGCCTCGAACGGCTTCCCCCGCACCTCGTAGCGGTACGTCTCGCCGGCGTACGCCGCCTTGCACGCCGGCCACGCCTCGAGCAGCGCGCGGTACTCGGGCTTCACGGCCGCGCGGGCCTCGGCGAGCTTGCGGTCGAGCGCCGCGGCGGCGGCCGGGTCGTCCCCGACCTCGCGCCGGGCCGTTTCCAGGGCCTGGACCGCGCGGGCGCGCGCCGCCTGCTCCTCCACCTCGGCGCGGTATCCGCGGCACGTCTCCGCGATCTCCCGCAGGTAGCCGACCCGCTCCGGCGGGAACATGTGCTGGAACGTCGTCACACGCTTGCGCCGCGCCTCCGGGATGTCGTGGTCGAACCGCGGCCCGCCCTTGGCGGCGATCGCGTCGAGCAGGTGCACGTACAGGCCGTTGACGCCGTGGTCGTCGAACTGGCTCGCGATCGTGCCGAACACCGGGAACTGCTCGCGGCTCGCCGGGTCGGGGACCAGCCCGCGCGCCCGGGCGTACTGCCGGCGCACGTCCCGCAGCGCGTCCTCGCTCCCCCGCCGCTCGAACTTGTTGATCACCACGATGTCGGCCAGGTCGAGCATCTCGATCTTCTCGAGCTGCGTGCCGGCGCCGTACTCGGCGGTCATCACGTAGAGCGACAGGTCGGCGAAGCCGGTGATCGCGGAGTCGGCCTGGCCGATGCCCGAAGTCTCGACGAGAATCAGGTCGAAGCCGGCCGCCTTGCAGACGAGCAGCGCGTCGCCCAGCACCGCCGGGACCTCGCGGTCGGAACCGCGGCTGGCGAACGATCGCATGTAGACCTGCGGCATGCGCACGGCGTTCATGCGGATGCGGTCCCCGAGCAGGGCGCCGCCGGAACGGCGCTTGGTCGGGTCGCACGACAGCACCGCCACGGTCCGCTCGGGATGCCCCTGCACGAACCGGCGGACCAGCTCGTCGGACAGCGACGACTTGCCGGCGCCGCCCGTGCCGGTCAGTCCGACGACCACGCCGCGGGCGGCCTTGGCCCGCGGCTCGAGGGCGCGCCGCAACTCCTGCCACCGCTTGCCGCCGGCCTCCGCCAGCGTCAGCGCCCGGGCCACCGCGACGTGCCGCTTCGTCGTCACGTCCTCGGGCGCCGGCGGAGGCGCGCCGACCCACCGGATCAGCTTCCCGTCCTTCGCCCGCGCCGGCCGCGGCGTGCCCGTCGTCGCCACCGTCGGAAAGTCGAGCCGCTCGAAGAGGTGCCGCATCATCCCCTGCAGCCCGAGCCGCCGGCCGTCGTCGGCCGAGTACAACGCGGCGACGCCGTGCTTGTGGAGCGCCCGGATCTCGTCCGGCCGGATCACCCCCCCGCCGCCGCCGACGACCCGGATGTGCGCCGCGTCCTCCTCGCGCAGCATGTCGACCAGGTAGCGGAAGTACTCGTTGTGGCCCCCCTGGTACGACGAGACGGCGATCCCCTGGACGTCCTCCTGGATCGCCGCCTCGACCAGCTCGCGCACGGCCCGGTTGTGCCCGAGGTGGATCACCTCGGCCCCGCACGCCTGGAACAGCCGGCGCATCAGGTTGATCGCCGCGTCGTGCCCGTCGAAGAGCGACGTGGCGGAAACGATACGGACCGGATGTTTCAGCGGAAGCGGCTCGATCTGCGCGGTCATCGCGTTCCCCTGAGACTGCCCCCTAGCCGTCGCGGTTGAGCTGCGCGACCAGCTCGTCCAGAACCCGGTCGGCGTCCTCGTGCGCCACCTGGCAGGTGCCCACGCCGCGGTGCCCGCCGCCGCCGTACCGCAGCATCAGCGAGCCGATGTCGGTCTTGCAGGTCCGGTTCAACACGCTGTGCCCGACCGCGAACACGATGTTCTGCCGGTCGCGCCCCTGCATCGCCTGGATCGAGACGTTCTGCTGCGGATACAACGCGTAGATCAGGAACCGGTTGCCGGACCAGATCGTCTCCACCTCGCGCAGGTCCAGCACCACCACGTTGCCGCGCACATGCGAGTGCTGCTTCAACATCTGGCGGAACTTCGCGTTCTGTTCGTGGTACGCCCGGACGCGCTCCGCCACATCCGGGTTCTGCAGGATCTGCTCGATCGTCTTCGTCCGACACTCGTCCACCAAGTCCACCATCAGCTGGTAGTTGCTGATGCGGAAGTCGTGGAACCGCCCGAGCCCCGTGCGGGGGTCCATGATGAACGACAGCAGCACCCACCCCTGCGGGTTCTCGATCTCCTCCTGCGTGAACTGGGCCGTGTCCGACTTGTCGACCGCGTCGACCAGCGCGTCGAGCCGCGAGAAGTCGAGCTTCTTCTTCTCGACGTAGTAGCGGTAGATCACCCGCGCCGCGCTCGGGGCGGTCTGCGAGTCGCCCTGGAACTTGAGCTGCAGGCGTTCCTCCTCGCTGCTGTGGTGGTCGAACCACAGGCCGCAGCCGCGCGCGAACGGCACGTTCGCCAGGACGTCGTCCTTCGTCACCTCGACCTTGCCGTCCTGGATGTCCTTCGGATGGACGAACTGGATCGCATCGATGATCCCGGCCTCCTTGAGCAGCGCCGCACAAGCCAGCCCGTCGAAATCCGAGCGCGTCAACAGCCGCATGGAACCCACCTCCTCGCGACCCCGCAGGGCGCGGGCGGAGGGTAACCCAAGGGACGGGGGTCAGGGAAGAGCCATCCGCGCGGCCGGACACACCCAGGGTCTCGCCGAAGTCGCCACCGCCCATGCCGGACGGGCACCAGGCTCCGGGCTCGCGGCTGCAGGCCGGCGGAAGCACGATCGACCTGCCGCTCCTGGAGCCTGAAGCCTCGCGCCGGCCGGCGATGCGGACTTCGGCGACACCCTGGCCGGACACCGGAGTCCCTTGACCCGGAGCGGCCGGCGGACCAGTCTCCCCGCCGCCCGAACCACCGGGGCCCCCGGACCGGCTCCGGCAGGCGCGCCGCGCGCGGGAGGCCAGGATGATCTACCGGACGGGGAAGATGCTGCGACGACAGCTCCGCGTGCGCTACCCGGCGGCCGGAGCGCGGATCGTGCTCCGGACCGAGCTGGACTGGGACCACGACCTGGAGCCGGTTTCGGTCTGCGACGACGGCACGTGCTTCACGTTCGCCCTCGAGGCGCCCCGCCCCTTCCTCCGCTTCAAGCCGTGCCTCCGGCGCGGCGACGAGTTCCACTGGGCGGCTGGACCCGACAAGCTCGTGGTGATGACCCACGCCGGCGGCCGCGACGTGTACCCGGTCTTCTTCAGTCCGCCGTGCGGCAGCTTCGCCCCCCTGATCGAGATCGACTCGGCCATCCTCGGCCGCCGCCACAGGGTCCGCGTCTACCTCCCCGCGGGCTACCACGAGAACCCGCTCGAGGAACATCCGGTCCTCTACATGCAGGACGGCAAGAACCTCTTCTTCGCCGACGAGGCGTTCGGCGGACGCGAATGGCAGGTCGACGAGTCGCTCGACCTCCTCGACGGCATGAACGCCCTCGACGAGCTGATCGTCGTCGGCATCCACTCGGCCGACCGGATGGCCGAGTACACGCAACCCGGCTACGAGGCGTACGGGCGGTCGGTCGTCGAGGAGCTGAAACCCGAGATCGACCGGCGGTTCCGCACCCGCCCCGGACGGCTCGACACCGGCGTGATGGGCTCGTCGCTGGGAGCCGTCGCGTCGTTCTTCATGGCCTGGCAGTGGCCCGACGTGTTCGGACAGGCCGCCTGCCTGTCGGGCACCTTCTCGCACCGCGACGACCTGGTGGAGCGCGTCCTGTCCGAGCCGCGGCGGCGCTGCCGGTTCTACCTGGACAGCGGCTGGCCGGGCGACAACTTCGAAACCACCCTCGCGATGGCCCTGGCCCTGAGCCGCGCGGGCTACGAGTACGGCCTCGATTTCCTGCACCTCGTGTTCCCCCTCGCCGAACACCACGAGGGGGCGTGGGCCGAGCGGCTGCACGTGCCGCTGCAGTTCTTCTACGGGCGGCTCGGCACCGCCGCCCGCAGCGGCTAGCGCGCCCGGCGGCGCCGGACCGCGAGCAGGACGCCGAGGAGAAGGAGCGCACCGGGGGACGGGCGTGCCGCCGTCCGGCAGCCGCAACCGCCCGCACCCGGCTCGCCGCCGCCGTCCGCCGCGGGCGCGTCGGTTCCCGCATCGGATCCCGCATCCGCTCCGGCGTCGGCATCCGCTCCGGCGTCGGCGTCGGGCTCCGCGTCCGCGTCCGCGCCGGCGTCCGCTCCCGCGTCCGCGCCCGAATCCTCCTCCGCATCCGCATCCGCATCCGCGTCCGCGTCCGCGTCGGCATCCGCCGCCGGAAGGAAACGGATCTCGAGATCGATCCGGGCCGTGGCGCTGTGACCGGTCGCGTCGTGGACGGTGGCCACGGCGGGATAGACCGACTCGGGAAGGAGGAGGCCGGAGTCGTCCCTGCCGTCCCAGACGACGGTGTCGCTCGTCGAAGTACCGGCCAGGGGCCGGGAGGGGAAGCTGCGGGCGAGAGCCATGCCGCCCGGGTGGTAGACGGCGAGGTCCCAGGAGGCGAGGCCCACGCGGTCGGCCGCGTCGGCGAGGATGGTGACGGTATCCTCGATGCCGTCCCCGTCCGGGGAGAACGGGTTGGGGGCCGCGCGCAGCTCGACCGCCGGCGGGGACTCGTCGACGAGCTGGATGCCGTCGGAGAACGTCTCGCGGGAGCCACCGCCGGGACCGACGGCGCGCACGACGAACTGGTACATGCCGCCCAGGCGCAGGGGCAGGCCGGTGGGGGCGGCCGTGGTCGCGGCCCCGACGGGGACGAACGGCGGCGTGGTGAGGAACGTGCCGCCCGGCGTGACCACGCCGTACTCGTAGGACGTGGCGCCGGGCACGGCGGCCCAGGATGCGTACAGCGTGTCCACCGTCTCGATCGTGTCGCGGTCCTCGGCGGGGAAGCCGCCCGGCGGGTCGGTATCCCAGACCCACTCCGGCGCCGGCAGCACCTCGTCGCCGACCTGGTAGAGGAAGCCGTCGGCGACGGAGACGAGCACGTCGTTGCGGCCGTCGCCGTCGGTGTCCGAGACGACGGGTTCGCCGACCGGGAAGCCGAAGCGCAGCGCCCAGAGCAGCGTGCCGGCGCACGGATCCACGGCGTAGAGCCAGCCGTCGGTGGACCCCACGAGGGCGGCGACACCGCCGGCGCCCGTCAGGTTCTCCGTGCCGGTGACGCAGGTGAGGAATCCGGGGTTCGCGCCGGCCGCCCGCATCGCCGCCTCGGAGTCGAACAACGCGCCGCCGGCGAGCCAGACGTCGGCCAGCACGGCGCCGTCGGGCGCGGAGTAGACCCGCAGCTCCGGAGACTGGAACAGCCCGGCGACGAAGCGCGGCGCCGCGCCGCACCGGACCAGCGTGCCGTAGGACTGCGAGTAGCGCGCGTCGGCGGCCGTCCACAGCGGCTGGAAGTCGGCGCGCCGCAGGAGCCGCGAACCGTAGTACCCGCCGTGGAGGAAGTACTCGTTGCCCGCGTCGGCCGCGACGTCGGCGACCAGCGGCAGCAGGTAGGCGACGAAGGTCGGATTCTCGCGCAGGATCGCGCCGGTCGCGCCGGACAGGGCGAGGAAGCTGTTGTAGACGCCGGCCAGGTCGGCCCGGCCGTCGCCGTCCACGTCGTCGACCGCCTTGGGATAGCTGCCCCAGCTCATCGCTCGGGTGAAGTCGGCGGCCCACAGCCGGCGGCCGGTCCGGCCGTTCAGCACGTTGGCCTCCTCGACGGACGTCGTCGTCACCGTGTGGACGAAAACGTCGCGCGTCCCGTCGGCGTTGGCGTCGCCGTACGGCAGGTCGTGCAGCGCGCCGCGGGTCGCGTCGCCCATCGCCGTGGTCCAGACCGGAGCGCCGGTGTCCAGCCGCACGGCCTCGACGGCGTCGAACGCCGGGCTGGTCCGCGTCCGGGTCCAGTACACGATTTCCGCCGTCGCGTCCCCCGTCACGTCGAGCGCGCTCGGGTACCACCCCGTGGGGCGCTCCCAGACGACCGCGGGCGGGACGGCCAGACTGGCCCCGGAGGGGTCGAGCCGGACGAGGGTGCCGCGGGAGGTGCGCACCACCACCGCCGCGGCCGACCCGGCGCCCGTCCCCACGACGATCGGCGTGTGGCCGATGCCGCGCTCCCCCGAGTAGTAGCCGCCGACGCGCAGCCCCGGGGCGGGGTTGAGCGGGTCGTCGCTGAAGTTGGTCAGCCGCAGCTCCCGGTCGAAGGAGACCAGGTAGCCGTCGTTCCGCACCGCGAGCAACTGCGTCCCCGGCGCGGTGAACCCGTCCGAGAAGGCGAACGACCCCAGCCGAATCCCCGGCGGCGGATCGTACGAGGCCGCCTCGACGGGCGTCGCGCGGTCGGCATGCAGCGCGACCAGGCGCTGGACGGCGGTCGGATCGTCGGTCAGGGAGAGGACGAGCAGTTCGGCAACGCCGTCGCCGTCCACGTCCTGCGCGGCCGTCTCGAGGTGTTGCTGGCGCGTGGCGAGGCGGGCGCGGTTGAGGACCCGGATCGGGCTCCAGCCCGTGAGCGTCCAGAGCGTGGTCAGCGCCCGGCCGGCGAACCGGAAGCACCCCAGGCGGTCGTCCTGCCGGCCGAGGATCTCGGGCACACCGTCGCCGGTGAGATCGACGATCCCGGCCAGCGACCAGCCCGGAAGCGCCGCCAGTTCAATCCCGTCCGCCGCGCCGTAGACCTCGATCGTCCAGCGGTCCGCCGAACCGGAGTAGAAGCTGGTGACGACCTCGAACGTCCCGTCGCCGTCGGCATCGATCAGCGAACGGCCGTCGAAGACGTGGCGGTCGAGCGCCGGGTCGGTCACCTCCCGCACCCACCGCCGGACCATCGTGTCCGTCGGCGCGTCGTAGTCGAACATCGCCACCCAGCGCCGCACGCGCCCGCGGCGGTCGTGGGACCGGAACTGCCGGCGATTCCCTACGCTACCCGCGTCGCCCGGAGGCCGCAAGCGTCTCGGTGGGACTAGCGGCCGGCGCGGCCGAACAGCCGGTCCAGGGTCACGCCGGCCGCGACGCGCACCGACAGGTGGTTGTAGTCGGTCGGCCCGGCGATCGGCTCCAGCAGCAGGTCGGCGGCGTCGAGCGCTTCGTCCGCCAGCCCCCAGCCGGTGCCGAACACCAGCAGCACCGGGCGGGTCTCGGCCGCGAGCCGCCCGCGCAGCTTCGCCCAGCCGACCGTCGGGCGGCCGCGCGGGTCGGCCGAGGTCGCCACGCACAGCGGCGCGGCTCCGGCCTCCCGCCGGATCGTCTCGACCACGTCCCCCAGCGCCGCCGCCGTGCGCACGAGGCGCAGGGCGTCGGCCCGCTGCGGGACCCGCCCGCCCGACTCCCCTTCCAGCCAGTGCGCCGCCACCGTCTCGACCAGCTCGCGCTGCAGGGCGATCGGCGTCACCAGGTGGTAGGCGGCGACGCCGTAGGTCCGCGAGGCGCGGGCGATGTCGTGGATGTCGAGGTTGGTCACCGAGGTGGCGATCGTCTCGCCGGTGCGGGCGCGCACCGGATGGTGCACCAGCGCGACATCGACCCGGCCCGGCCCGCGGCCCGCCGCCGCCTCGCGGTCGAGTTCGGCCAGCAGTTCGCGGTCCTCCGCCGTCGCGGCCAGCCGCGCCAGCAGGTCGGGACGGCGATCGCGCGTGCGCCGCAGCGCCTCCCGGCGGCGCCAGCGCCGGATCTGCTCGTGGTGCCCCGAGACCAGCACCTCGGGCACCTCCCGGCCGCGGAACTCCCGCGGTCGGGTGTACTGCGGATACTCGAGCAACCCCTGGGCGAACGACTCCTCGGCCGGCGAGTCGGCGTTGTGCAACACGCCGGGCAGCAGACGCACGACCGCCTCGATCACGGCCATCGCCGCCACCTCGCCGCCCTGCATCACGAAGTCCCCGAGCGACAGCTCCTCGTCGACATGTTTCCGGATCCGCTCGTCGAACCCCTCGTAGCGGCCGCAACACAGGGCGATCCGCGGCTCGCCCGCGAGCCGGGCGGCGGCGGCCTGGTCGAACGGGCGGCCCTGGGGGGTGAGGAGGATCTTCCGCGTGCCGGGAGGGAGGGTCTCGAGCGCGGCGACGAGGGGTCCCGGCATCAGCACCATCCCCGAACCGCCGCCGTAGGGCACGTCGTCCACGCTCCGGTGCTTCCCCTCGGCGAAGTCGCGGAAGTCGAGCAGGCGGACGGCGAGGCGGCCGTCGGCGAGCGCCTTGCCGAGGATGCTCTCGCGCAGGAAGCCGTCGAACAGGTCCGGGAACAGCGTCAGGACGTGGATCTCGGCGAGGACGCCCATGCGCGCTCCGCTCACTTCTCCGGGATCAACAGCCCGAGGTCGCGGACGACGAGGGTCCGCCGCTCCAGGTCGACCTCGCCCACGTGCTCCTCGACGAACGGGACATCGACCTCGCCGGCCTGCGCGGCGACGACGAGCACCGCCTGGGCCCCGTTGTCGTAGACGCGGGCGACGCGGCCGAGCGCCCGGCCGGCGGGGTCGAGGACGCGCAGGTCGAGAAGATCCTCCGCGAAGTACTCGTCGGGCCCGGGGGCGGGCAGCCGGTCGCGGGGCACCGCGAGCGACGCGCCCCGGAGCGCCTCGGCCTGGTTGCGCGTCGAGATCCCTTCGAAGGTCACCAGCCATCCGTCGTCGGGCAGCGGACGCGCCCCGGCGAGCGCCAGCTCCTCGGCGGGCGTCTCCTCGCCGGCGTCGCGACGGCGCACCCACAGGGCGTCCAGGTCCAACAACGCCTCGGACTCGGGATGGTGCAGGCGCACCACGACCGCCCCGCGGATGCCGTGGGCGCGGGCGACGTACCCGAGCTCGGTGAGCGGCGGCGAGCCGGGCGAAGCGCCCGCGCTACTCGGCGATTTCGAGCTGCGCGCGCTTGCGGAGCTTGGTCGATGCGGCCGCAAGAATCGTCCTCATCGCGCGCGCCGTCTTGCCCTCGCGCCCGATCACCTTGCCGAGGTCCTCCTTGGCGACGCGCAGCAGGATGATCGAGGTGTGTTCGAGGGCGTTCTCCTGCACTTCGACCTTGTCCGGATTGTCCACCAGAGCCTTGGCGATGTACTCGACGAGCTGCTTGAGTTCCATGGTCCCACTCCCGCCTGTGGTGCCCGCTCGGGGTTCCGCCGACCGTTCCCCCGCGTGCGTCCCGGACCGGGTCGCCCCGGCGCGGGATCCACTACTGCTTGGCCGCGCTCAGCGCCTTCTCGTAACGCTTGGCGATCTGCGCCACCGTCTCGGTCGGCCTGGCGCCGACCTTCAACCAATGCCTGTACCGCTCGAGGTTCAGCTTGACCTTCGCCGGGTTCGGCAACGGATCGTACCAGCCCACCTGTTCGATGAACCGCCCGTCCCGCGGACTCCGCTCGTCCGCCACGACGATCCGGAAAAACGACCGCTTGCTCGTGCCCTTCCTCGTCATCCGAACGCGAACCATGACTCTGCCAACACTCCTCTTGCGGTTCCGTCCCGGGCGACCGGCCCGCGGCGAACCGGGCGTAACCTACCAGGGCCGCCGGGCTTTTGCAACCGCCCCGGGATCGGTGCTAGACACGACCCATGACGGCGGCCCGCCGCACCCGGACGTCGGTCGCCGCGGCCCTCCGGCGCGCGCTCGCCACCCTCGGCCTTCCCGAACTGGCCCTGGCGTCGTTCCAGCTCTCCGTCCTCGTCGCCCTCCTGCTGCGCGATCGCACCGCGGAGGTCGACCGCCGGCTGCCGATCGTGGCCGGGTTGCTCGTCGCCTACCTCTTCCAGGCCCGCCTGCTCCGCGCGCGGCCCGGCGAACGGCATCCGCACGCCCGGCGGGTGGTTCGCCGGCTCTCGACGACCGCCTTCGTCCTGCTGACCTACTTCCAGCTCCGCTGGATCATCCCCGCCCTGCACGCCGCCACCTTCGACGCCGAACTCGCCGCCATCGACGAGGCGCTGTACGGCGCCCCGCCGGCCGTCCTGCTGCAACCGCTCCAGACGTTCGCCGCGGTCGAGTGGTTCGGCTTCTTCTACTGGTCGTTCTTCTACGTGATCGGGGCGTACACGATCGCCCATTGCATCTTCGAGCGGGACGCGGAGCGGTTCGCGGGATACGGAACGGGGATCGTCGCGGTGCATGCCTGGGGCGGCTGGTTCGGCTACATCCTGCTGCCCGGCTTCGGCCCCTACGTCCACTACGCCGGCCGCCTCGAACCGCTCGACGGCGGCACCTTCCTCGCGATGTCGGGCACCGCCTACTCCTGGGGCGCCCTGCGCGACATCTTTCCGTCGCTCCACACCGCCGTGATGACGTTCATCACGATCCACGCCTTCCGGCGCTGGTCGGTCCACCGCCTGTACAAGCCGGTCGCCCTGCTCTACCTGTTCTGGACGCTGCAGATCGTGATCGCCACGGTCTTCCTCCGGTGGCACTACACGATCGATCTGGTCGCGGGCCTCGCCCTCGCCTCCGCCTGGGGCTTCGCCAGCGATCGCCTCGCGCGCCGCTGGGCGGAGTTCCGAAAGGCCAACGGGGAGCTGGATCCATGGTTCTGACCCGCAGGAGCCGCGCCGGCGCCCGGGAACCGGTCTCCCGCGAACCGCGGCCCCGGCTGCCCGCCTGGGCCATCGACCTGCTCTGCGCCGCGGCGCTGCTCGGACTCGCGACGTTCCACCTGCGGGGGATGTTCGCCGGCGGCTTCCCGGTCAGCGAGGACTACGACACGTTGATCCTGCAGTACCCGATGCACCGAGCGCTGGGCGACGCGCTGGCGGACGGCGAACTGCCCTGGTGGGTCGCCGAGGCGGGGCACGGACTGCCGCTGGTGGCCGAGGGCGAGGCCGGAGCGCTGTTCCCGCCGAACCTCGTGCTGTTCGGCCTGCTGCCGCCCTACGAAGCGTACACGCTGGCCCTGCTGCTCGCCCTCGCCGCGCTCGGCATCGGCACCTACGGCTTCGCCCGGTCGCTCGGCGCCGGACCGCCCGGCGCGCTGCTCGCCGGCGCGGCGCTGATGCTGTCGGGGTTCGCGCTGGGACACGAACACCACCTGTCGCTGCTGAGGACGGCGGCGCTGCTGCCGTGGCTGTTGTGGGTGGCCGAGGCGCACGTGCGGCGCCCGCGCTGGCTCACCGCGGGACTGGGAGCGCTCGTGGTGGCGCTCCAGTGGTCGGCGGGCAACCCGCAGCTCGCACACCTGTCCGCGGTCACGCTGGCGATCTACCTGCCGGCCCGAGCCGGCCTGGAAGCCCCCGGAGCGCTCCGAGCGCGGCTGCGCGCGGCGGGGCTGGGTCTGGCGGCCGCCGCCGGCATGGTCCTGGTCGGCCTGCTCGTCGCCGCCGCGCAGGTCCTGCCGTCGTACCTCTACACGGCGGAGACGGTCCGCGCGCACGGGCTGTCGTGGACCGACGCCACCGTGCTCGGGTATCCCCCGCGCGACCTGCTGCTGTTCCTCGACCCGTCCGCCTTCGGCATGCCGATGGGCGACGGCTTCCAGTCGGCGCCGGGAGAGCGCTCCGTGTTCTGGGAGAACGTCGCGTACGTCGGCCTGGTGCCGCTGCTGCTGGCGCCGTACGCACTTGCGGCGCGGGAGTCGCGACGCCGCGCGGCCTTGCTCGGCTCGCTCGCCCTCCTGGCCCTGCTGATCGCGCTCGGGCGCCACACGCCGGTGTTCCGCGCGCTGTTCGAGGTCTTCCCGGGCTTCGACCGCTTCCGCGTTCCCCAACGCTGGCTGTTCGTCGCGGCCCTGGCGATCGCCGGCCTCGCCGCCCTGGCGCTGACCGCGCTCGTGCGGCGCCTGGCGGAGCGCTGGCCGGCGCGCCACGCCGCGCG
>JAAZOP010000162.1 GCA_012797735.1 Myxococcales bacterium | reverse complement strand
TCCTGCGCCGGCGTCGGCGCCGGCGTCGGCGCCGGCTCGCCCGTCCCCTCGGCGAACGGATCGACCGGCTCCCGCTCCTCGAACCGCACCAGACCCCGCGCCGCCAACGCGCGGAGCACCGCCGGCGTCGCCCCCAGCTCGCGCGTCGCCTCCGCCTGCGCCATCTCGCCCTGCGCCGACAAGGCCGCGAGCAGCGCGCGCTGTCGCGTCCCGAGCCGTTCGCCCTCCGCCGGCGGGCGCCCGGGCAGCACGAACCGTCGTCGCGGGATCGTGCCTCGCGCGGTCCGCGGGAAGGCGACGCGCAGCGCCTCCCCCGGCGGCGCGAAGTAGTATCTCGCCGCCCCGACCAGGAAACGCACGAACGCCGGTTCCAGCGGCGTCTCGTCCCGCGCCACCCCGATCACGTCGCGCAGGCGCTCCGCGACGGCGGGCGGCGGCTCTCCCCGCCGCAGCCCCGCGATGAACCCCGTCGCCCGCCGCCGGCCCAGCGGCACCGTGACGCCGGCCCCCACCGCGACCTCCGCCACCAGGCCGTCCGGTACCCGGTAGGTGAGCGTCCCCGGCAGCGCGAGCGGCAGCAGCACCTCGGCCAGCCACATCCCGCCGGCCGTCCGGTCCTCCTCAGCCATCCCGTTCCTCGAGCACGATCCGCAGGACCTCCGCCACCGCCTCGTACAACCGCTCCGGGATCGCCGCGCCCAGCTCGCAGGCCAGCAGCGAACGCGCCACCGCCGCGTTGCGCAGCACCGGGACCCCGGCCGCCCGCGCCGCGGCGACGATGCGCCGCGCCAGATCCCCCTCGCCCTTGGCCAGCACCACCGGCACGCCGTCCGGATCCTCCTCCTCATAGCGCAGCGCCACCGCGACGTGCGTGGGGTTGACGATCACGCACGTCGCGCGGGGCACATCCAGCACCATCCGCTGCGCAAGCAGTTCGCGATGCAGGCGGCGCCGTTCCGCGCGTTGTTGCGGGTCGCCTTCCTCCTCGCGCTGTTCCCGGCGGACCTCCTCGCGCGTCATCCGCAGGTCGCGCCGATGCCGCCAGCGCTGGTAGAGCAGGTCGACCGCCCCGAGGGCCAGCAGCAGGGCGCCGGCGGCGACGGCGAGCCGGGCGAGCGCGGCGGCGAGCACCTGAGCCACCGAACCGGCGTCGCCCCGCGCCGCGGCCGGCAGCTCGTCCCACGCGCCGCGACCGGCCAGCCAGGCGGCGGTCGCTACCGCAACGAACTTGAGCAACGACTTCAACGCCTCGAACCAGCCGCGACCGAACAGTCGCCGCACACCGCGCCCCGGGTGGATCCGTTCCAGCCTCGGCCGCAGCGGCTCCACCGTGAACAGCCCGCCGACCTGCACGATCCCGCAGCCGAGCGCGGCCGCCACCGCGGCGAGCAGCACCGGCAACGCCAGCCGCGCCCCGATCTGGACCCATATCGCGGCCTCGGTCGCCGCCGCCGACGGGTCGGCGGAGCCGGCTCGCGACAAGGTTCGCCCGAGCGCCTCGACGACGGTCCCGGCGACCGGTACGACCAGCAACGCCACCGCCGCCAGGACGAACCACAACGAGACCGCCGCTGTCAGGTCCCGCGAGCGCGGCACCTCGCCCCGTCGCCGCGCCTCGCGCAGCCGGCGGGGAGTCGGTTCCTCCGTCCGGGCCGCATCCGCCATCGCTCGCCACCTACCCTCCGGTTGCCCTCCGGTCAATGCCGTAGCAACATCGGACTCCGTGTCGTTCCTCTCCCGGCTGTCCGGCCTCCTCCTGCTCCTGGCCGCCGGCCCGGCGGCCGCCGATCCGCCGTCGCGCTCCCCCTTCGCGTCCTGGTCCGCCGACGTTGCCGCTCCGTCGCGGGTCGGCGCCGCACCCTGGTTCTGCCGCACCGTGATCGGCCCGGCGGACGGCGGCCGCGTCGACCTCGCCCGTCCGCTGCACGCTGCCCTCGACCGCTCCGGACCGCTCGTCGGCGCGGACCTCGCGCACGCCGACGGCGCCTCCGGCCGCGGCACCCTCGTCGCGATCATCGACTCCGGCGTCGACTTCTCGCACCCCGCCTTCCTCGATGCGGCGGGCCGTCCCCGCATCGTGTGGTATCTCGACCTGACGCTCCCGTCCCGCGGCCCCGCCGGATGGCTCGACGACCGCGGCGGCGCGCTCTTCGACCGCGACGACCTCGCCCGCGCCCTTCGCGACCCCGCCGCGCCGCGACCGAGTCCGGACGTCACGGGCCACGGCACGCGCGTCGCCTCGATCGCCGCCGGGAACGACCCGGCCGCCCCCGGCATCGCTCCCGCCGCCGAACTGCTCGTCGTCCGCGCCGATCGTCTCCCCGGCGGCCGCTACGACGAGGCCGACGTCGCCGATGCCGTGGCCTTCGCCTTCGACGCCGCCGAAACGCTGGGCCGCCCCTGCGTCGTCAACCTGTCGCTCGGCGGCCAGGCAGGCGCCCACGACGGCTCGAGCTGGCTGGAACAATCGATCGATGCCGCGCTGTCCTCCGGACCCGCCGGACGCGCCGTGGTCGTCGCCGCCGGCAACGACGGCGACGGCGCCGTCCATGCCCGCCTCGCCGCGCGGTCCGACGCGCCCGCCCGCGTGACCCTCGTCGTCCCCGGCAACGCCCCGCTGCCCGGCGCCCCGGCCGCCGTCGTGCTGCTCGACCTCTGGTCCCATTCCGGTCGCCCGTTCTCCCTCACGGTCGAACTCCCGGACGCCAGCCGCCACCTCCTGGCACCCTCCGATCCGCCTCTCGAACTCGCCCTGGACGACGGCGCCTCCCTGCGCCTCGAACCGCCGGTCATCGACGATCGCGGACGCACCGAGGCCCTCCTCGCCCTGGTCGGCGGCACGAGCGGCGCCATCCCGCCCGGACGCTACTCCCTCGAGGTCGAGGGACACGCCACGATCGAAGCGTGGTTGACCTCGGAGGCACAGACGACGCTCCTGCCCGTCCGCCTCGAAGGTCCCCTCGTCTCCGACACCACGCTGTCCATCCCTGCCACCGCGCGGACCGCCATCGCCGTCGCGTCCGTCGCCACCCGCTCCAGCTGGACCAACCACCTGGGCGAGTGGGTCGACGCCGGGCCCGTCGCGCTCGGCGTCGCGTCGTCGTTCACCGGCCGCGGCCCGACCGCCGACGGACGCTTCAAGCCCGATCTCGCCGCCCCCGGCGAGTGGATCCTCGCGGCGCATTCCTCCGCGGCGGACTGGCCCCTCGTCGCCGGGGCCGTCGCCGGCACGGGATCCGACGCGCGGCACTCCGCCGGTCGCGGCACCTCACTCGCCGCCCCCCACGTCACCGGGGCGGTGGCGCTCCTCCTCGAGCGGGAGCCCGGCCTGCGCGCTCCCGAGATCGCGGCGCGCCTGCGCGCCGCCGCCGCTGGCGAGGGTCTGTGGAACGAGGCGACCGGCTTCGGCCGCCTGGACGTCCCCGCCCTGCTCGCGCCCCTGCCGTCCCCACCCGCCGGGTCGCGCGTCGCCTTGTCGCTGGCCCGCCCGGTCCTCCCTCCGGACGGTCCCCGCTCGACCGAAGTCGCCCTCCTCCGGCGCGACGAGGATGCGCCGGTCGCCGCCCGCGACTGCTCGCTGCGCTGGCCGGCCACGCTCGCCGTCTCTCCTTCCTTTTTCGGTGCGGCATGGATCGGCCGTATCGAGGCTTCCCGCCTGGCTCCGGGTGAATGCGCCGAGATCGCGGCCGTGACGAGCGGCGAGGCCCCGGCCGCCCGCGCGGCCGTTTGCGTTGCCCCCGATTCCGCTCCGGGCTGCGCTGTTCCCGCCCCGCGGTCGATCCGCATCGGGCCATGGCTGACCTGCCTCTGCCTGTTGGCCCTTCACGCCGGCGCCCGCGGCCGCCGGCTCCGTCCGTGGTTCTTCGCGGCCGCGTCCGTCGCCGTCCACCTGCTCTTCCTGGCGCTCCTCGCCTGGTGGCTCCCCACACGGCAACCGCCGCTCCGCTCCTCGCCGATCGCGGCCGGCATCGTCGCGGACCTTGAACGACCCGAACCGCCGCCGGCACGCCCCGCCGTCGCCCCCGTCGCGTCGCCGCCCCCGCCGCAACCGATCGCCATGGACCGGCTCTCCCCCCTCGAGAAACCCGCAACGCCCCGCTCGCCGGCCCCTGCCCGTTCCCGGCGGCCGGCCGTCTCTCCGGCGACGATGCGCAACCCTGCGGGCGATCCGACCGTACTCGCAACCCCGACCGCGCCGCTCGATGCCGCGCCGGAGGTCCTCGCCGACGGCTCTCCCGGTTCGCCGGCTCCCGCGACCACGCCCGATGATGCCCTCCCTCCCATGCCGTTCCATCCCCCGGTCGAAACGCCACCGCCGGACTCCGCGCGTTGCCTGCGCGCGGCGGCGACGCTGCGGGCCGTCATCGACGCCCGCAAGCGCTACCCCTCCCTGGCGCGCCGTCGCGGGCTGTCCGGCACCACCGTCCTGACTTTCGGCATCGGCCTCGACGGCACGCTCGTCGCCCTCACGGTCGAGCGTTCCTCGGGGTCGCCGCTGTTGGACGAGGCGGCGCTGGCCGCCGTCCGCGACGCCGCGCCGTTCCCGGTCGGGGGCTGCTCGTTCACCCTGCCGGTGCAGTTCCGGTTGGCGGGTCCCGCCGCCGATCCGTAGCTCGCTTCCCCGGGAACCGACCGCCCCGTTCGGCTATTGCACGAAGTAGCGCACCGACAGACCGAGCCGCGAATCGCTGCGCGCGCCGGAGAGATCCTGCTGGAAGCCGAAGTCGATCGCCACGCTGGGGTTCACGTATCCGACGCCGGCGGTCACGGCATGCACGTCCGGAGCATCCTCGTAGCTGTACCCCGCTCGGAGGACGAAGGCGTCCGCGATCAGGACCTCGCCGCCCACCGCGTACTTCATGCCGAGATCCTGTTGCTCGTCGTAGCTGGACCAGTCGAACGTCGCATCGAACTCGAAACGCGCCGGGCCGATCGACAACCCGCCGCCGGTGATCAACCGCAAGGGCGCCATCGGGTGGTCGAGGTTCGTCAGGTTCGTGCCCGCGACGCCGACGAAGAAGCGGTCGTAGGTGAACATCGCGCCGGCATCGAGCGAGAAGTCGTTGAGCGGACCGTGCGGCAGGGTCAGGCCTTCCGCGTAGTCGACGCGGACGTACTTGAGGTTCAGGCCGACCGCCACCATGTCGCGGAACGCCATGGCAATGGCGGTCCGCAGGTCGTAGTGGTTGTTCTGCTCCTCCGCCAGGCCGGTGTACGTGTACGTGAAGCCGATGCCGCCGGCCACGGGGGTCGTCGAGTCGGTCGCGGCGACGCCGGCGACGTGGCGGCCGAGGTCGTTCGCGAAGGCCCACCATCCCTCGGTATGAAACACGCGCCCGAGCGCCACGCCCGCCGGATTCGAGAAGATCGCCGTCGTCGCGATGCCGCCGCCGGCCAGCGCGTCCGCCATGCCCAGCGACCGCGGTGTCGTCGGCTCCCCGATCGCCTGCGACAGCGCCGCCTGCGCCGCTCCCACCGCCGGCATCGTCCCAAGAACGACCGCCACCGGCACCAACCACCACCGACCACCACCCGCGACTCTCATCTTCACGCTCCCGCCGTGCGCTCGACGCGCGTCACCGCCTCCGAGTCTACCGCCCGGGTCTCCGCTGTCCAGTTTTCGGACCCCTTGGTCGACCCTTGCTACCATCGGCCTGCGCACGGCGGCACCTCCTCCCGATGTCGACGCCATCGGCTTCCTCTGGACTCGCGTCGCGCAGACTTCGTTGCCATCGACTTCGCTCGGCCCCGCGCACGGCGGAAGCCGATCCTCTCGACATCTTCCGAACTCTGATCTCGCCGGGCCACTTCCCACAACTTCCGACGCGACGGTCGCGCGTCTTCCCCGAATTGTTCTTTGCTTTCGGTGGATTCGCCCATCTGAACGTCCGTTCGTGCCGAATCTCTCCCCCTGCTTTCCACATCGCAGCGCCCGACTGTCTTGCCGTTTTCGAAGGTTGCCACATCCCCCCACGACACACCTTGTCGCGGCCGCTTCGCCCTCGTACTTTCGGGTCCCGTCGCAGCGGAACCTGCGACGCCGATTCGCAACGGCTCGATCGGTCGCGCCGCCTCTTCTGGGGCGGAAGGAAGGCACATGGTCGCTCTGCGTACGGAGATGGTCACCGTCAACGAACAAGAGATCTGGTCCGAGACTCTCCGGAGCATCGAAGCAGACAGCGAGGGCGGGAATCTCGACATCTGGTTGAGCAAGGCGCGCCTGCTGCGGATCGAGCCCGGCATCGTCCACGTCGAGGTTCTCAACGAGTTCTGTCGCGACTGGATCCGCGAGCGCTACCTCGAGCGTCTTCGCGCCTTGCTGGCCCGCCAGCTCGAGGGCCCCGTCGAGATCGAGTTCCACCTCGCCGAGGCCCCGCCCAGCGCGGCGCCGCCGGCGCTCCCAGCCGCACGTCCAACCTCTCCCGCGCCTGCCTCGCAGGCGCTTCACCCGCGCTACACCTTCGACCGTTTCGTCATCGGACCGTCCAACCAGCTCGCCTGCGAAGCGGCGCGCTCGATCGCCGAACGTCTCGGCGATGCCACCCATCCGCTCTACATCTACGCCTCCTCCGGCTTGGGCAAGACGCACCTCTTGTCCGCCGTCGCCAACACCGTCGCCGCACGACGTCCGGCGTGTCGCGTCTTCTACCTCCCTACCCAGCGCTTCGTGGAGGAGTTCGTTCACGCCGTCCGTGCCGGCGGTCTCGAAGCATTCGATCGCAAGTACCGCGAGGAGTGCGATCTCCTGTTGCTCGACGACGTCCATGTCCTCCGAGGCAAGGACGGCACCCAGGAGCGCTTCTTCCACATCTTCAACGCCCTGTACGACCGCCACGTCCCGATCATCATGACCAGCGATCAGTGGCCGAAGGAGATTCCGGATCTCGAGGAGCGCCTTCGCACACGTTTCCTCTGGGGCCTGCTCGTCAACATTGAGCCTCCCGAGTTCGAGACGAGAGTCGCGATTCTTCGCCGCAAGGCGGAAGACGAGGGAATTCGCCTTCCGGACGACGTCGCCCAGTTGATCGCCCTGAAGGTTACGGGAAGCGTCCGCGAACTCGAGGGTATTCTCGGAAGACTCGCGGCTCAGGCGGAAGTTACCCATCATCCCATCGACCTGTCGTTGGCGCAGGATGTGCTTGCCGTTCTCCTGCCCGCGGCGCCGGTTTCCTGCACGATCGACGATCTCCAGCGAGCGGTCTGCAGCCTGTTCGGCATTCACCTCAGCGACCTTCGCGGGCCTAGCCGCCGTCACTCGGTCACCCTCCCGCGCCACATCGCCATGTTCCTCGCGCGCGATGCCTTGCGACTACCCCTTCCCACCATCGGCGAACGCTTCGGCAACCGCGATCATACGACGGTCATTTCCGCCTGTCGCCGGGTGGCGAGCCTTCTCGAGCACGACGCCGCCACTCGCAACATCGTCCTCAACCTCCGCCGTCAACTCGGGCTGCCGTGACCACTTTGTCCGCCGGTACACTACCGTTGGGGAGAACGTGCGCGTTTCGCCCGCATTTCGTTACCTCTCCCTGCGGAGCACCGGAAGACCTCCTCGTCCCTCGTGACTGTCATCCACCTTCTTTCCTCTCCCTCTCCCACCGCTTCCCCCCGCTCCTTTCCCGCATCCAATTCCCTCCTTCGGCCTGTTTTCCCCTTCCCGCCACCCCGCAGAGGATGAATTGTTATGGACTAGCTTTTTCCTTTTCCTTCCGGTATGAAGGCGGTTGCCGGACTCCGTTCGGTCGGACGGCACGGGAGTAGCCGACGATGAAACTGAAAGTACATCGCGATACGCTGTTGCACGCGGTGCAGCGGGTTCAGGCAGTTGCCGAACGCAGAACGTCGCTTCAGATCCTGTCGAGTTTCCTCCTCGAGGCCAAGGACGCGACCTCCGCGCGGATCGCGGCGACGAATCTCCAAATCGGCCTGGAGATGGTCGTGGCGGCCGAGGTTGATCGAGGAGGAGTCGTCGCGGTCGGAGCGAGGACGCTGTTCGAGATCCTGCGTAACTTCCCGCCTTCGCAGGTTGAGCTCGAAATCGACGAGCAGTACTGGGTGCATGTCCGCAGTGGGCGCATCCACTTCCGGATCGTGGGGGCCTCCGCTGAGGGCTATCCGGACCTGCCGCAACCTGGCCGCCGAGGTGCGGATGGCGGCTCGACCGTCGTCATTCCCGCGGACGCACTGCGGAGATTGATCGAGCGGACGATCTTTTCCATCTCGCCGGATGAAACGAGACTTCACCTCAACAGCGCATTGTTCCAGGGAGATGGGAAGATCCTGCGCATGGTGACCACCGATGGCCACCGGATGACGTGTTTCGAAGAGACGGTGGATGTCGACAAGCGGTTCTACCGGCACGATGTCTTGATCCCTGCGCGTGGTCTTGCCGAGCTGCGCAAGATCCTGGAGGGAGTACAGGGCGATCTGCAGGTCGCATTCGAGACGCCGTACGTCTTCTTCGACGTGCCCGCGCCGAAGCAGCAGGGCGGTGCCAGCGGCGAGCAGGCGGCGCAGAACGTCCGGCTTGCGATCAAGCTCGTGGACGCGACATTCCCGCCGTACCGGCAGGTCATTCCCCGCGACAACAAGCGACTCGTTGGGATTGGACGGGAGGTCTTTGCTTCGGCCCTGCGACGGATCTCGAGCATCTCGCCGAGCCGGACGCCAACGACCAGGCTGCGCCTCGAGCCCGGCAAGATGAAGATCTCGTCCGACAACCCGGACGTCGGGATCGGGGAAGAGGAAATCGACATCCAGTACGACGGCGAGGCGTTCGAGATCGGTTTCAACGCCCGCTACCTGCTGGACATCCTCGATGTGGTCGGAAGCGAGAACGTGCAACTCCATCTGGGTGGCTCGTTGGACGGCTGCGTGGTTCGGGAAGAGAACGACGATCGGTTCCTCGCCGTCGTGATGCCGATTCGCATCTAGATCGAGCCGACGTCCGGCTGTCACGAATCCGAGGTCGTCAGATGGCTGATGAGGAGAGAGAAAAGGACGCCACGGGACTGTCCGAAACCGTGGGGTCGGCTCCGCCGGCGGAGCCGGCGCCGCCCCAGGCCGCCGACGCCAGTGCCTATGGGGCGGAGCAAATCGAGGTCTTGAAGGGCCTTGAAGCGGTCCGGAAGCGTCCGGGGATGTACATCGGGAACGTGCAGGACGGCAGCGGCCTGCACCAGATGGTGTTCGAGGTCCTGGACAACTCGGTGGACGAGCACCTCGCCGGGTTCTGCTCGGAGATCACCGTCATCCTCCACCTGGACGACAGCGTGACGGTCGAGGACAACGGTCGCGGGATCCCGGTTGCGCTGCATGCGGAGGAAGGGCGGAGTGCGGCCGAGGTGGTGATGACGGTGCTGCACGCCGGGGGGAAGTTCGACCGCAAGGCGTACAAGGTTTCGGGCGGTCTGCACGGTGTCGGTGTGTCGGTCGTCAACGCCCTGTCGGAGTACCTCAAGCTGGAGATCCGCAGGGACGGCAAAGTCTGGCACCAGGAGTACCGGAAGGGCGAGCCGCAGGCGCCGCTCCGGGCGCTAGGACCCTCCAAGCGGACGGGGACGAAGATCACGTTCCGGCCGGACCGGAAGGTCTTCAGTTCGATCAGCATCACGGCGGAGATCCTGGCCCAGCGGCTGCGCGAGCTGTCGTTTCTCAACCCGGGTCTGTCGATCCAGTTCCAGGACGAGCGATCGGGGCGATCGGAGCGATACGAATACCGCGGGGGCATCGCGGAGTTCGTCCAGTACCTCAACCGGAACAAGACGGTGCTGCATCCGGAGCCGATCCTGCTGGAGGGCACGCAGGAAGGGGTCGAGGTGGCGGTCGCGGTGCAGTGGAACGATTCGTTCCAGGAGATCGTGTACTGCTACACCAACAACATCCACAACCGCGACGGCGGATCGCACCTGACGGGGCTGCGCAGCGGACTCACGCGGACGCTCAACAGTTACGGACAAGGCGCCAACCTGCTCAAGGACCTCAAGACGACGCTGACGGGCGACGACGTGCGCGAGGGCCTGACGGCGGTGGTGGCGATCAAGCACCCGGACCCGTCGTTCTCGGGACAGACCAAGGACAAGCTGATCAACAACGAGGTGAAGGGCGCCGTCGAGGCGGTGATCCACGAGAAGCTCGGGTCGTTTCTCGAGCGGCATCCGGCGGTCGGCAAGGGGATCGTGCAGCGCGCGGTCCTGGCGGCGCGGGCGCGTGAGGCGGCGCGCAAGGCGCGCGAGATGGTCGCGCGCAAGGGGGTGCTGGATGCGTTGACCCTGCCGGGGAAGCTCGCGGACTGCCAGGAGAAGGACCCGACGCAGAGCGAGCTGTTCATCGTGGAGGGCGAGTCGGCCGGAGGGAGCGCGAAGCAGGGTCGCGACCGGCGGTTCCAGGCGATCCTGCCGTTGCGCGGCAAGATCCTCAACGTCGAGAAGTCCCGGGCGGACAAGATGCTGCAGAACGCGGAGATCGGCGTCCTGATCAGCACGCTCGGCTGCGGCATCGGCGAGACGTTCTCCATCGACCGCCTCCGCTACCACCGCGTGATCATCATGACCGACGCCGATGTCGACGGGTCGCACATCCGGACGCTGCTGCTGACGTTCTTCTTCCGCCAGATGGGAGCGGTGATCGATCGCGGACACCTCTACATCGCCCAGCCGCCACTGTACCGCGTGCGACGCGGCAAGAAGGACATCTACCTCAAGAATGCCGAGGAACTCGACCGCTTCCTCTTGGAGGTCGGCTGCGAGGAGGTGGAGCTGCTGGTCGAGGGGGTGCCGATCCGTGGCGAGGCCCTGCGCCGGATCGTCCAGGACGTCCTCGCCCAGGAACGCTTCCTCAGCGGGCTGAACCGGCGAATGGACCGACGGGTCGTCGAGGCGGTCCTCAAGGTGCCGGCCATCGGCGCGGACAGCCTGCGCGACGAGGTGGTGCTGGTGAACGGCCTGGCGCAGGTCGAAGGAACGCTGCGGGAAACGGCGCCGGACGTGCTGCCGATCCAGTTCGACCTGGTGTGGGACGAGGAGCACGCGTGCTACACCGTGAACTGCGAGACGATGCAGAACGGCGCACGCCGCCGGACGTCGCTGACGTTCGATTTCTTCGATTCCCCGGAGTGCCTTGCGCTGCGCCAGATCCAGGACCGGCTGGATGCGGTGGGCGAACCGCCGTTCATCGTCCGGATCGGGGAGCGCGAAGTGGCTCTCTCGCGGCTGGACGGCCTCTGGAACACCGTGGCGGAACAGGCGAGGAAGGGGCTGCAGATCCAGCGCTACAAGGGGCTGGGCGAGATGAATCCGGAGCAGCTCTGGGAAACAACGATGAATCCGGAAACCCGGACGCTCATCCGCGTCTCGACGACCGACCCGATCGAGGCCGACCATGCCTTCACGGTGCTCATGGGAGACGACGTGGAGGAACGACGACGCTTCATCGAGACGAACGCGCTCGACGTGCGGAACCTCGACATCTGAATTCCCGAGCGGCGACGCAGGCCTGGCGGAAGGGCCGGATTGACGCCCCCGACCGACCGGCGTAGACTCCCGTTGTTGCCACGCGGGATGGACCCTCGGGCCGGGGAGACGGAAACCAAGCCATGGACAAGCGAACCATCGTGCCCTTCTGCCTCGCCCTGTTGGCCGGACCGCCAGCCGCACATGCCTCGGAACCGGCGCTGGTCATCTTGCCGGTGCAACACAACCTGACCGGCGACGCGAACCGCGTGACCGGGGAAGTGATGGACAAGGTCGCCGAGAGCCTCACGGCGCAGGGCTATTCGGTGTTGCCTCGCGGCAGCGTCGAGGAATGCGGCGCGGATGCGGGCACGACGGAACGGGCCGCGCTGGCCGCGGCCGCCGGCCGCTGTCACACCCAGGCGGCCGTCGGACTCCGTATCGATGCGTCGGCGATGGGATACAACCTCCGCTTCGTCCTCGTCGGATACGAGGGTACCGTCGTGTCCGACGAGGAAAGCAGCTGCGATTTCTGCACGGAGCAGGAGATGATCGCGAAGTGGGGCGAACTGGCGGCTGCCGCCGGCGCACCCCCCGAGGCCCTGCTCGCCCCGCCGGAGGAGGGAAGCGAGCCGACCACGGAGGAGCCGGTCGAGCCGCCGCCGGTGGTCGTGGTGGAGGAGCCGGCGTCGTCGTTCGGGATCGAGGACGTCCCGTGGTGGTTCTGGGCCGGCGCGGGCGCCTCGCTGGCGGTCAGCCTGGGCGTCGGGCTGCCGCTGATCCTGATCGATGGCGAACCCACCTGCGACGGTCCGCTCGAGAGTTGCCCGGAGCTGTACGATACGGATGCACTGGGCTACACGATGCTCGCCGTGGGCATCGCCGGGCTGGCCGCGGTCGGCGTGGGCCTGTACCTCGTGATCGATGCGGACGGCGGGAACGAGGAAGCGCAAGACGAGGACGAACCGGAAGCCGAAATCGCGCTCGTTCCCGGACCGGGCGGACTGCTGCTCAGGGGCGAGTTCTAGCGCCCGGGCGGGAGAACGGTCATGCGACTCTGCCAGACGTGCGGGCGTCTTCACGACGACGGCACCGAAACCTGTCCGCGCGACGGGGCGAAGTTGGCCGACTTCAAGCCGACCCTGTCGGTCGGGCAGAAGGTCGCCGGGAAGTTCTCGATTGTCGGGGCCATCGGCGTCGGACAGAGCGGGGAAGTCTACGAAGGCCGCAGCGAAGACGACGGCGGGCGCGTGGTCGTGCGGCTGCTTGCCGCGGACGTGGCGAAGGACAAGCGCCTCTCCGACGTCGTGCGACGCCACCTGCTCAAGCAGCAGGAGTTCGAACACAAGTACGTGGTCCGTACGCGCGCCGTGGACCAGTACGAGGATCGGATCCTCTTCGTGCGGGACTGGGTCGAGGGAAGGCGGCTCGAAGACGTCCTGACCGCCGAAGGCGCCCTGGGCGTCCAGCGGACGCTCGGCCTGGGAATCCGCATCTGCTCCGCCCTGGCGGAAGCACACAAGGTGGGGTTGCTCCACCTGCAGCTCCGGGCGTCGAACGTGTTCGTCGTTCCCGGTGAGGAAGAAGACGCCGAGTCGGTGCGGCTGGTCGATTTCGGCGTCGGACCGCGCTGCAAGGTCGGCCCGCGACCGTACTATGGGGTCCCCAAGACGCTCTCGCCCGAGCAGATCGAAGGGAAGATCGTCTCGTTCAAGTCGGACATGTTCGCGGCGGGCCTGCTGCTCTATCGAATGCTCGCGGGCCAGCACGCCTTCGATGGCCCGGACGACGTCGTCGTCAAGCAGATCTGCGAGTCCCCCGTGCCGCCGATCAAGTACCGGGCGGCGGATCCGGTCCCGATGGAGCTGTGGGCCTTCGTCCGACAGGCGCTGGAGAAGAAGCCGATTCATCGGCCGATCGGCATGGCGCAGATGGCCGATCGGCTCAAGGAACTGGCCGGGGATGCAGCCGCCGGCCGGCTGTCGCTCGAACCGCCCGCCCCGGGGGAAGCGGGGACGCCGCCCGCGGCGCCGCAAACCGACAAGTCCGCAGCGCCGGCGGCGGCCGAACGCATGCCGATCGGACGCATCGCCCTGCGGAAACGCGGACCGGAAGGTGAAGGGAAGGCGGCCGAGCCGCCGGCCGGCGACCGCATCGAGGTGGATGTCGTCGTCGAGGAACCGGCGGCGGCCGAGCCCGCAGCGACCTCGGCTCCGGTCGCCCGGACGGCGGGCCAGCCGGAGGCGGAGAAAGGCGGGGCGGAACCCCGCGAAGAGACCGTTGCCGCGAAACCTGGTGACGAGAAGGAAGGGGAAGCGCCGACGGCCGGAGGCGGTGCCGTGGCGTCGGCGGGCGGCAGCGGGCGACCTGGCGGGGCAACCGCGGTGGTTGGGACGGAAGCCCCCAAGGCGGCCGTGGGAGCCAAGGCACCGCCACCACCGCCGAAGACGGCGGGCAAGCCGGTCAAGGGCGAAGAGGAGGAGGGACCCAAGTCCTCCTCGGACACCATGCCGATGGAGCCCGAGATCATCGAGGAGGTCGCGATTCCACCCCCGATGAGGAAGGCGGGGGCGGGTCGGGGAGGGGCCGCAGGGACCGTCGAGCAGGTCCTGGCGGCGACGTTCCGTCGGGGCCTGTTCTATGGGCTGGGCATCGGCTTGGCGGTCGCGATCGTTGCATTCTTCCTCGGGCGATTCGCCGGACGACCGCAAGGCGAGGAAGGGACGGGAGAAGCACGGACCGGGGCGGCAGGGACGACGGGCGAAGGGAGCCCGGGCGCGTTGCGACTGACGGCCGAGGGGCCGATGCAGGTCAGCGTCGTCGACGATGCCGGAAACGGCGCGGTCGCCGGCGCGACCGACGCGGCGGCGGCGCCGGCGCCGGAGCGAGAGGACGTTCCGGCGGCCGAGGCGGAGCCGATCGATGGCGGCGGACCGGCGGACGTTCCAAGCGTCGATGCCGTGGTGCGGGAAGACGACGCAACCGGGCCTGAGGATGCGTTGCAGCGGCGGGAAGACCGGGCGGCGGCGCCCGAGACGGCCACCGAACCGGCGGTGGAGGCCGGGCGGCCGACCGAGACGCGCGCGGATGCCGGCCGGGCCGGAAGCGGCGCTGCCGTGTCGGCGGAGGATCTGGCGCGCGCGAACGAGTTGGTTTCCCAGGGGGACACAGCGCTGGCGGCGAGGAACTTCGCGGCGGCGCAGTCCGCCTACGATGAGGCGCTGCAGCTGCATCCGCAGAACAACCGCGCGAAGATCGGCCTCGGACGAACCGCCTTCCAGCAGGGGAACTTCGCGGACGCGGTGCGTTACCTCGAGCCGATCTACCGCAACCAGGGGAACATGGACCTCGGTATGGCCTACGTTCGCGTGGGCCGGCTGGAGGACGCGAAGCGGCAGTTCGAGAAGCTGCTGGAGCGCAACCCGAACAACAGCGACGCGCAACGCGCGCTCGAAGCGGTCCAGCGGCAGCTCGGGCAGTAGGCGAAAACGCGGCGGCGGGCGTGTTCGGCCCGAAGGCGCGATTGCGCCGGCGGTTCGACTTCGGCTAGGGTGCCGAAGTCATGCGCGGCCTGGCCAGCGTGTTCCGTGTCAAGGGACTGGACCGGATCCTCGGCGAGGCGGAGCGACAACCGCATCGTCTGAAGCGGGTGCTCGGGCCGATCGACCTGATCGTCTTCGGGATCGGGGGGATCATCGGCGCAGGCATCTTCGCGCTCGTCGGGACCGCCGCAGCGGGGGACGCCGCGCGGCTGGGCGCCGGCCCGGCGTTGATGGTGTCGTTCCTGCTCACCGGTGCCGCGTGCGCCTTCGCCGGACTGTGCTACGCGGAGTTCGCCAGCCTGGTGCCGATCTCGGGCAGCGCCTACACCTACGCCTATGCGACGCTGGGGGAAATCATCGCCTGGATCATCGGCTGGGATCTGATCCTGGAGTACGCCGTCGGGAACGTGGCCGTGGCGGTGTCCTGGTCCGGGTATTTCTGCGAGTTCATCCGCGGGTTCGGGTACGAGTTCCCGGCCTGGTTGGCCACCGATCTGCGGACGGCGCTGCACACGCCGGAGATCCTCGCGGCGGCACCACGCGTGCTCGGGGTGCCGATCGTCTTCAACTTCCCGGCGGTGTTCATCGTCGCGGCCCTTACCGTCGTGCTGGTGATCGGAGTCAAGGAGAGTGCCCGGTTCACGGCGGCGATGGTGGGGGTCAAGCTGCTGGTGCTAGGGTTCTTCGTGGTCGTGGGAGCGTTCTGGGTCCGGCCGGAGAACTGGCACCCGTTCGCGCCGAACGGATGGGCCGGCATCCAGGCGGGCGCGGCGGTGATCTTCTTCGCCTACATCGGCTTCGATGCGGTGACGACGGTGGCCGAGGAAACGCGCAATCCGAAACGCGACCTTCCGATCGGCATCCTCGGCTCGCTCGCGATTTGCACCGTGATCTACATCATCGTGGCCGCCGTGCTGACGGGCATGGTGCCGTGGACCGAGCTCAACACGGCGGAGCCGTTGTCCGTGGCGATGCGACAGGTGGTCGGGGCCGACTGGGCGGCCGGCATCGTCGCGTTCGGCTCCGTCGTCGCGCACACCGCCGTGCTGCTGGTGTTCCAGCTCGGCCAGCCGCGCATCTTCTTCTCGATGTCCCGCGACGGCCTGCTGCCGCCCGCCCTGGCGCGCGTGCACCCGCGCTTCCGTACGCCCCACGTCGCTACCCTCTGGTGCGGTGTGGCCGTGGCCGCTGGCGCCTCGTTCGCCAGCCTCGACGAGATGGCCGACCTGTGCAACATCGGGACCCTGAGCGCGTTCCTCCTGGTGTGTGCGGGCGTGCTCGTCCTGCGCTACCGCGACCCCGACCGGCCGCGGCCGTTCCGCACCCCGTTCGTGCCGCTGGTGCCGATCCTCGGGATCCTGGCCTGCCTGTACCTGATCCTCGGCCTGCCGGCGACGGCCTGGCTCCGCTTCGCGCTGTGGTTCGCGATCGGCCTGGCGATCTACCTCGCCTACGGACTGCGGCACAGTCGCCTGCGCGGCGAGCCGCCCGCGCCGGCGTAGCCGGCGGCGGGCCGGGGGCGGGGGGAGGCGGCGATGGAGCGGCCGCCGCGCGGCCGTCACTCCTGGGGAGTCTCGACCGTGCCGGCGCCGAAGAAATTCAGGTTGGAGTAGGCGTCCGCATTCTCGCCGTACGAACGGACCTCCTCCTTGGTGATGTAGAACGTGGCGTGTTCACCGTAGCGACGAGCGAAGTGCACGCGGCCTTCCGTGCCGTTGCTGAGGCGGAAGCCGAGCTCGGCGAGGTTCTCGTTGGCGCGCGAATCGAGGCTCTTGCCGCAGACGGGACAACGGAAGTCCAGCCGGTCCCCGGGCCGGAGCGGAAGCTCGTCCGGCGCGATGACCTCGTAGTTGCCGGGCTGCGGGCTGAACAGCAGCAACCCCCGGGCCCCTTCCCGGCTGGCCGCCAGGATGATCTTGACGTTCGGATTGAGCGTCGCGCCGCAAGTTGGACAGAAGTAGATGCGCTTCATGGCGGTACCTCCCGTCAGTCGAGTTGCTCGAGGGCGCGGGACGGGCAATAGCGGGCGCACTGCGGGTCCCCGCCGCAGAGGTCGCACTTGTAGACCTGCGTCCGGACGCCGTCAAACCCAACGTTGCCCCAGGGACAGGCCCAGACGCAGGCTCGGCAGCGGATGCAACGCTCCTCGTGGACGAGGATCGCCCCCGTCTGGTCATCGCGCTGCAGGGCCGCCGTGGGGCAGACCTTGGCGCACGCCGCCTGGTCGCACTGGAGGCAGACGACCGGGATGCCACGCTCCGGGGGCCGCACCGGGAAGGCGCGGATACGGGTCAGGCCGGGCAACGGCGGCCCGGCGGGCGCGCCGACCGGATGGGAGAACGCGCAGGCGATCTCGCACGTCCGGCAGCCGATGCACCGCGAAGGAGTGACCGTCAAGCGCTTCGCCATCGTCTCGCCTCGCCCCTACTTCCCCACCAGGTCCAGGAACAGGCGGCTCGCCTGCTCGCGCCGGCACCGCTCGCACGCACCGAACGATTCCGCCGGCAGGCCGGACCGGCCGGCCAAGTGCGCTGCGTGCTCGCGCGTCAGGGTCGGCGCGCCGCACGACGGGCACGGCAGGCGCTGGAACGTGCGTCCCCAGATGCGACGTTCGGATCCGCGATCGGTCATCTCGATGGCACCCGTCGGACAGGAGAGGGCGCAGGCGCCGCAGCCGACGCAGGCGGAGGCATCGTCCCCGAACGGCAGCGAGATGCGTCCGGCGGCACCGCGTCCGGCGGTGCCGAGGGCGTCGGCGCCGACGGCGGCGCAGGCACGGACGCAGATGTTGCACAGGATGCACTTGTCGGGATCCCGCCGCGGGACGAACGACGTCCGCTTCACACCGTGTTCCAGCGCCAGTTCCTGGATCCGGCGCGCGTCGGGGGTGCGGGCCAGGAGGAGGTCGAGCAGCACGGCGCGGATGCGAAGGATGCGCGGCGTGTGCGTCTCGACCCGGAGGCCGTCCTCCACCGGCTGCAGGCAGGACGGCACGACGCGAACGGGCCCGGTCCCCCCGCGCGTCATCTCGACCACGCACAGCCGACAGCCGCCCCAGGGCTCCAGGCCGGCGTGCTCGCACAGGGTCGGGATCGGGATGCCGTTGCGCCGCGCCACCTGCAACAGCGTTTCCTCGGGGCTGGCCAACAGGTCGCGTCCGTTGATGTTGACGATCATCGGCCGGCTCCTCTACCGCACGTCCACGGCGTCGAACTTGCACACGGAGTGGCAGATGCCGCAGCGCGTGCACTTGGCCGGGTCGATCACGTGCAGCTTCTTGCGTTCCCCCGTGATCGCATGCTCGGGACATTGCCGGGCGCAGACCATGCAGCCCGTGCACTTGTCGTTGATCGTGTAGGTGATGAGGCTCTTGCAGACGGCCGCCGGGCAGCGCCGGTCGCGGATGTGCGCGAGGTACTCGTCGCGGAAGTACTTGATCGTCGACAGCACCGGGTTCGGGGCGGTCTGGCCGAGGGCGCAGAGGCTGGCGTCCTGGACGACGGGGGCCAGCGCTTCGAGCGAGGCGAGGGTCTCGTCCGTGGCCCGGCCCTCCGTGATCGCGTGCAGGAGGTGGCTCATCTGCGTCAGGCCCTCGCGGCAGGGGACGCACTTCCCGCACGACTCCTCGAGCAGGAAATCGATGAAGTAGCGGGCGACGTCGACCATGCAGGTCCGGTCGTCCATCACGATCATGCCGCCCGAGCCCATCATCGAGCCGGCGGCGGTCAGGGACTCGAAGTCGATCTGCAGGTCGAGCTTCTCGGCGGGAAGGCAGCCGCCGGAGGGGCCGCCCGTCTGGACCGCCTTGAACGCGCGGCCGTCCCGGATCCCGCCGCCGATCTCGAACACGATGTGGCGCAGCGTCGCCCCCATCGGGACCTCGACGAGACCGGTGTTGTTCACCTTCCCGACGAGGCTGAAGATCTTCGTGCCCTTGCTGCCGGCGGTGCCGATCCCGGCGTACCAGTCGGGGCCGCGGTCGAGGATCAACGGAACGTTGACCCAGGTCTCGACGTTGTTGATCACCGTCGGCTTGCCCCAGAGGCCGCTCTGGGCGGGGTAGGGCGGCCGGAAGCGCGGCTGGCCGCGGTTCCCCTCGACCGAGCCGATCAGCGCGGTCTCCTCGCCGCAGACGAACGCGCCCGCGCCGCGCGTGATCTGGATGTCGAACGAGAAGTCCCGGCCGAGGATGTTGTTGCCCAGCAGGCCGCGGGCCCGGGCCGCCTCGACAGCCAGCGACAGGCGCTCGACGGCGAGCGGGTACTCGTTGCGGACGTAGACGTAGCCCTCGTGAGCGCCGATCGCGTACGCGCCGAGGATCATCCCCTCGATCACACCGTGCGGGTTGCCCTCGAGCACCGAGCGATCCATGAAGGCGCCGGGGTCGCCCTCGTCGGCGTTGCAGACGACGTACTTGGGGTTGCCGAGGGCCTGGCGGCACAGCGCCCACTTGCGTCCGGTCGGGAAGCCGGCGCCGCCCCGGCCGCGCAGGCCCGCCTTCGTCACCGCCTCGATCACCTGCTCGGGCAACATCGAGGTCAGCGTCCGCGCCAGGGCGCGGTAGCCCCCGTTGGCGACGTAGTCGTCCAGGCTCTCGGGGTCGATCTTGCCGTTGAAGCCGAGGATCAGGCGGTGCTGGTGCGCGTAGAACGGAACCTCGTCCTCGTGCACGTACTTCCGCCCGGTCGTCGGGTCCGCGTAGAGCAGGCGGTCGATCACCTCCCCCTTGGCGACGGTGCGATCGAGGATCTCCTCGACGTCGGCGGGCTGGACCCGCTGGTAGAAGATGCGGGAGGGGAAGACGACGACCAGCGGGCCGCGCTCGCAGAAGCCGTGACACCCGGTGGCCCGCACCTCGACGTCGACCCGGCGCGCCGTGACGGCGTCGCGGAAGGCGGCGGCCAGCTTGCGCGAGCCGTAGGCCACGCAGCCGGTCCCCGCGCAGACGGCGATCGCGCTGCGCGCGGGGTCCCGCGCGGCCTGCAGCTCCGCGCGGAGCCGCTCGAGGTGGGCGGCGTCCGTGATCCGTCTGGTCATGCTTGCTGCTCCTCGACGGCCCCCTTGACGATCCCCTTCAACGCCTTGTCGAGCTTCGTCGTGGTGGCCGAGCCGACGTACTCGCCGTCCACGATCACCACCGGCCCGAGGGCGCAGGCGCCGACGCAGTTGACCGTTTCCAGCGTCAGCTCCAGGTCGGGCGTCGTGGCGCCAGCCTTGATCCCGGCCCGGCGCTCGACGTGCTCCACCAGGCGCAGCGCGCCGCGGACGTGGCAGGCGGTCCCCAGGCAGACGGTGCAGATGTGGCGCCCGCGCGGCTCGAGGGAGAACGCCTTGTAGAACGTCGCCAGGTGGTAGACGTGGGAGCGCGGGACCTTCAGCGCCTCGGCGATCCGCTCCAGCACCGGACGCGGCAGGTACTGGTAGGTCTTCTGCGCGTCCTGGAGCACCATCACCAGCGAGCGCCGCTCGGCCGGGTAGCGGGCCAGGATCGGGTCCAGCTTCGTCAGGTCGCAGGTCGGTTCCACCGTCGCGCTCATGGTGTCTTCGCCCCTTGCCCCTCCAGCACCGCCCGGACCCCGGCCTCGAAGACCTCCGAGGCCGCCCGGAGCGCTTCGCCCTTCCCCTTCTTGCCGAACTCGCGCTCCAGAACGGCCCGCTGCGTGTCGAGGCCGACCATGCCGGTGCGGGCGACGAAGGCCCCCAGGCCGACCAGATTGATCGAGCGGCCGTTCTTGAGGGCGTTGGCGATGTCGTTGCACGGCACGCAGACCTGGACGATGTCCTGGCGGTCGGACCGGACATCGATCAGAGAGCTGTTGATCAACAGCACGCCGCCGGGCCGGACGCGCGGGCCGAACTTCTCCAGGCTCGGGCGGTTGAAGACGAAGACGTTCTCCGGGTCGTTGACGATCGGCGAACCGATCAGGCGGTCCGCGATGACGACGGTGCAGTACGCCGTGCCGCCCCGCATCTCGGGCCCGTAGGACGGGATCCAGGCCACTTCCTTCCCCTCGGCCATCCCCGCCAGGGCCAGCAGCTTGCCGGCGGTCATGATGCCCTGGCCGCCGAAGCCTGCGAACGTGACCTCGCGCTGCATCGTCCCCTCCTCACTCCACCGGTGGGCGGTCGGGCGACTTCTTCAGCCCGAGCTTGAAATACGGGACCATCACCTCGTCCAGCCACTGGCAGGCCTCGGCCGGCGTCTTGCCCCAGTTCGTGGGGCACGTCGAGAGCACCTCGACGAAGGAGTAGCAACGCCGCTCCGCCTGGTACTGGAAGGCCTGGCGGATGGCGCGCTTGGCCTGGATGATGTGGCGCGGCGTGTGCACCGCCACCCGTTCGACGTAGGACGGCGTGCGGAGCTGCGCCAACAGGTCGGCCACGGGCAGCGGCCAGCCGGCGAGATTCACGTCGCGACCGCGCGGACAGGTGGTCGTGACCTGATTGGGCATCGTGGTGGGAGCCATCTGGCCGCCGGTCATGCCGTAGATCGCGTTGTTGACGAAGATCGTGGTGAACTTCTCGCCGCGGTTGGCGGCATGGACGATCTCGGCGGTGCCGATCGACGCCAGGTCGCCGTCCCCCTGGTACGTGAAGACGATCCGGTCGGGCAGCACGCGCTTGATGCCGGTGGCCAGCGCGGGCGCGCGCCCGTGGGCCGCTTCCTGGAAGTCGCAGTAGAAGTAGTTGTAGGCGAGCACGGAGCAGCCGACGGGCGCGATGCCGATCGTGCGCTCCCGCAGGCCGAGCTCGTCCAGCGTCTCGGCGATCAGGCGGTGGATCACCCCGTGCGTGCAGCCGGGGCAGTAGTGCGTGAAGGCGTCCCGCAGCGACGCCGGCCGCTTGAAGATCGTGATCGGCTCGCCCATCACCGGCCTCCCTGCCCGTTGCCGAGGAGCCGGCGACACTCGCGGACCAGCTCCTCCGGCGCCGGGACGTTCCCGCCCCCGCGGCCGAAGAAGTGGAGCGGGCGGCGTCCCTGCAACGCGCGCTCCACGTCTTCCAGCATCTGTCCCATGCTCATCTCGACCACCAGCACGGCCTTGACCGACGGCACGAGCGCCTGCTGGCGCAACGGCTCGTCGGGGAACGGGAAGACCGAGATCGGACGGAACATCCCGACCTTCACCCCCTCCTCGCGCAGGCGATCGACGGCCGTGCGGACGACGCGGGCCGTCGTGCCGTAGGCCGCCACGAGGAGTTCCGGCGCGTCGTCGCAGAGATACGTCTCGAACCGCACCTCCTCCCGCTTCATCTGCTCGTACTTGTCCCGCATCTTGCGGTTGCGCTGCTCGAGCACGTTCGGGTCGAGGAACAGGGTCTTGACGATGTGGGGCTCCCGGCCCGCGCAGCCGGTGGTGGCCCAGCCGGAGGTATCGAGCCGGGGCGGCGCGGTCCGCCCCTCGAAATCGACCGGTTCCATCATCTGGCCGATCAGGCCGTCGCCGATCAGCATCACCGGATTGCGGTACTTGTCGGCGAGGCGGAAGGCCTCGATCGTCAGGTCGACGGTTTCCTGGATCGTGGACGGGGCCAGGACGAGGAAGCGGTAGTCGCCGTGGCCGCCGCCCTTGGTGGCCTGGAGATAGTCGCCCTGGGAGGGGAGGATGCCGCCGAGCCCCGGGCCGCAGCGGATGATGTTGATGAACACCGCCGGCAGCTCGGCCGCCGCGATGTAGCTCATCGCCTCGCTCATCAGGCTGATCCCCGGGCTCGACGAGGTGGTGAAGACGCGGGCGCCGGCGGCGGCGGCGCCGAAGATCATCTGGCTCGCCGCCAGCTCGCTCTCCGCCTGCACGAACACCCCGCCGACCTCCGGCATCCGCTTCGCGAGGTACTCGGCCACCTCCGTCTGCGGCGTGATCGGGTAGCAGAAGTAGGCCTGCGCGCCGGCGACGATCGCCGCCTCCCCGATCGCTTCGTTCCCCTTCATCAGCTTCTTGGCCATCCGGCGCCTCCGCACCGCGCCCCCGGGGCGACGCTCAGTAGTCGAAGTAGTTGTACCGGCACCCGTGGACGGCGATCTCGATCGCCACGTCGGGGCAGGTGATCGCGCAGATCCGGCACCCCAGGCACAGTTCGGGCCGCTGCGGCTCCGCCGGGAAATACCCCTTGAAGTTGATCCGCGACGAGACCCCCAGCACTTTCTGCGGACAGGCCTTCACGCACAACTCGCAGCCCTTGCAGCGATCCCGGTCGACTTGCACCCTCGGCATCGTCCCTCTCCTCGCGACCCACCCGGCCGACTCAGACTTTGAACAGCGGCCCCACCTCGCGCGGCCGGGCCTTCCACGGGGGCACCATCCAGCGGTCCAGCGTCAGGACGGGCAGGCCGGTCCGCGCGGCCGCCGCCGGCGCCAGCGGCCGCATCGCCGTCAAGAACCGGAACGGGAGCCCGCGACGCTCCGCCACCCGGACCGCCAACTCGGCGCCCCGCGCGATCACGTCCACATCCGTATCGTCCATCAGGTGGGCGTTGCTGATGATCCCCGTCGTCGCCAGCCCGCTCGCCTCCTCGATCTCTTCCTGGATCCGCACGCAGCCGTCCACCGTGTCCGTGAACGGCCGGAACGCGTTGACCACCTGGAGCATCTCGTGCGCGCCGACCGACCCGGCGAACGAGTGGAGCACGCGGGCGCCCACGTCGTCGCCGCCCACGTCGAGCACCACGACGCCGTCCTCGCGCCGGAGCTGCCCCTTGATCTCCGGCAGGACGATCGGCAGCTCCGAGTGGAAATGCTCACCCTGCGGCACGATCACCTGGATGCCGTGACGCGCCATCAGGTCGCCCGCTTCCCGGCAACGGAAGTACGGGTTCACCAGGTCGAGGTCTGCGATCGCCAGCGGTGCGATGCCCGCGCGCGCGAGCAGCAACGACCAGTTGACCGCGACCTCCGTCTTCCCGCTGCCGTAGTTCCCGGTGATGATCACGACGCGCTCGCGCGGCCGCAGCGCCTCGTCCCACCCACCGGGCCAATCGAGCATCGTCCCGGGCATACGCCAGCCCTCCGACGCTGTCAAGGCGCAATGGCCGGTCGGGCACGGAACAATTCGTTGGTGAATCGGATGGTTGCGGATGGCCCGCGGCGGGCGCCTGTGCTATGTCCACCGCGATGTGGCGGTTCGTTGCGGCCGTCTGCGGTCTGCAGCTCTGGCTCCTGCTCGGTCTCCTCCCTGCCCTCGCCGGCGGCCTGGTGGCTTCGATCTGGTGCGGCCTCGCGCTCCTCGCCCTGCTGACAGGCTTGGCCGCCCTGAACCGGAGCCCGGACGCCGGTGCGCTGTTCCTGTGCCTGGTCCTGCCGGTGACGCTGATTCCGCCCTTCGTCTTCGGTCGCGACACGCAGCCGCTGCTCGCCTCGCCGTGGGTCCAGGCCCTCGCCGGCGCGGCGCTCGCCGTGGGCCTTGTCGCCGTCGTGCGGGCTCGCCGGGAGGCCCTGGCGCGCCCGGCACCGGGGCGCGCACTCGCGCGGCTGGACGACCCCGCGGGCCGCCGCCGCGGCCACGACGTCCGGATCGTCACGCTGATCCTGGCGGCCCTGTGGTCGGCCCTGCCGGCGCGCGCCCTGCTCGATCCGTCCCTGGTCGAGGCGCGGCTGGCGGAACCCGACCCGGTGCGGGCCAGGTCGATCCTGCTGCTCGTCGCGTGGGCGAGCGTCACGCTGCTCGCCTTCGGGGCCGTGCTGCCGGCGCTGGCCGCGCGGGCGCCTTCCACCGAACCTGCGCCGCGCCGGACGCCGGCATGGACGGCGCTCGGCGCCCTCCTGCTGGCGGTCTGGGCGGTCCTGGTTCTCGCCGGCGCCTGAGCGCGCGGGTCCGGACGGGCGTTCCCTGGCCGGTGGCGCGTCCCGCGGCGCCCGCCCGGGGAACGGGCGCGGGGTCCAGGCTCATCAGTAGACGACGATCGGGGCGGGCGGCGCCGACGCGGGCGCGGGCACGGGGCGCACCGGG
>JAAZOP010000161.1 GCA_012797735.1 Myxococcales bacterium | reverse complement strand
CTCCGCGCCGACCTGGGAGACGGGGGAAAACGCCGCCCGAAAGGTCGATGGCACAGGACAGCAGCTGCACGACAACGCGACCCGCAACCACCGTTGCCCCGATCTCTCGAGCTTGCTCACTGAAGTGGACGACTGTCTCCACGCACTATCCCCGTTTCCGGGATCGAAAGCGTCGCTACGCCGCTCCCTGTCGCGCGGTGTTGCCGAATCGGCGACGGCTATTTAGGTCCGAAGGTCGGACCGAGCGCCGACCTCAACAAGTCGGCAGACGACATCGACGAACCCGGTGGGGGCTCCAGCAAAGTCAAGGCGCACCCGATAGCAGCTGGAGCGCTCATCCCGTTGAACCACGGATGACCAGACGAGGGGATAGCCCGCGTGCTCGTCGAACTCGAGTCGGACCTGGATACCGGTAGCCCACGAACAGAGCAGGAAGATGCCTCCGTCCTCGGAGGTGGGTTGCAGCAGGTCAATCCTCACGTCCAGCCCACCCCGCAGCCACGACATCGACTTCAGTCGATAGTCACCCAACCCAGCGCTCATCACTTCGTCCAGTCGAAGCGACATCATCGTCCTCGTGGACCGACTCTGGTTGCAGATCCATCAGTCACGGCTTGGACCTCCTCACCTGTCACGGACCTCGGATCGCCGAGCGTAGTTGAACCGCGAGTCGGATCGGCGGGATTGACGTGAACGCTCGCGGGATGGGTGTGAGTTCGGCTATCGAACGGACCGAGGCCGGGGTGCTCGGCCCTCTGTAGGACGTCCGTCATGGACCCGTCGGGCTGGCGGTAGCGCCCCGCCGACGCCGTTCCAGTGATTGACGGCGGCTCGTACGGCCGCCGTGCCGTACCAGGCGACGCCGGCGGAGCCCTGAACGCATCAGCCGGACTGGGGTCTCGGCATTGAAGAGATCCACCGATCGCTCCAGTGGCCGCTCCAACGGTTGTAGAGAAGGCAAGTTCTTCTGGGTCTATCTCCCCCGTTGTCCCCAACTGCGAGGTCACGGATGCGGCTGCCCCCCCAGCGGCGCCCGCGGCCAGCCCGGAGAAGGTGCCCGCGGCGGGCCCCTCGAGGCCGAGCGCGGTCAGGACAACACGTGCTACGGCGGCGATGGGTGTCGCGACGAGAACGGCTGCAGCCGTCGCTAGGGCCACCTCTGCAAGGGCGGTTTCACCGGGGTTGGGAGGGATGTACGCGACGTGTGCATCCGGGCCGGAACCGGCGACCGGGTCAACCGATGTGCTCGTCAAGGCACCGGTATCACGGTCGACGAAGGTCGTCGTCTCCAACTGATAGTGGGGTCCGGCGTCCTGCCCCGGTGGGGGCGGTCCGCGGGTCTCGGACCAGCCTCCGGCGTCCGCCGGCTGGGTACCACCGACATCGGGTTTTCCCGGACTGGGACCTGCATCTGCGGTGTTGTCTCCGGCCGGGGCGACGTCTGGCGTTCCGGCGTCCACATCATCTAGACCAACGCGATCCACCAGTCGCACCGCATTCGAGGCGGCATAGGCATAGGCGTTCCCCAGGCTGCCCTGCACCGCCAACGGGTCCGTACTTACCCACCGCCCCAACCTCGCATCGAGCGACCGGGCGCCGAAGTACACCAGTCCGACGCCGCGGTCGCGCTCCTTCCCCGTGAACTCGTAGCGCGGGACGAAGGCCGGGGGTGCGTCGAGGGCCACGCGGGGGAGAGTCTGCTCCTCGGCGCCGTAGGGAAGCTGGGAGAGGATCTGCGAGACGGACCCGAGGTCGGCGTCGAGGACCGAAGACGCAGAGCCGATCTGGTTCGTCAGGGTGAGGCGCGTCTTCGGCGACGGCGCGCCATCGGGGACCGCGGAGTCCAGCTCGAAGAGGATGCCGGCCTCGTTCCACAGGTAGCGGGCGTCGATCGCCGAGACACGGTCGAAGATGCCGGTGGACGGGTTGAGCTCCGCCTCGCGGACCTCGTAGGAGGCGGAAACGTACAGCGACCCGAGCTCGGGAATCCGACCCGCATCGTCCGTGATGTTCGTCTCGTACTTGAGACGACGCTGGCCCCCGAAGTCGTACGTACTCGCCAGGCGGGCCGCGGGACACCATTCGTGGTCCTCCGGGTCGCCGGGACCGAGGTACTCCTCGTACGCAGAGTCCAGGATCTCGATGCCACCGCCGGGGGCGGTGCATGTGCCGGCGTCCACGAGACTCTGGCGCTCGACGGCCAGCAGGTTGCCGACTTCGTCCCAGGCGAACATCAGCCGGAAGTCGTCGCCCTCGCGACAGCCCGCTCCGTCCGGGCCGCCGGCCGCCGGGGTCGACGTGCCGAGTTCATCCTCGCGGCCGCAGCCGGCGGGACGATGGACGACCAGCGCCGTCATGTTCCCCGAAGCGTCGTAGTAGGCGCGCAACGTGTCGCCGTCGGGGCCGGTCGCTCGGTAGATGGCGTGGGGAGCGGGCGCCGAGCGTGCCACG
>JAAZOP010000160.1 GCA_012797735.1 Myxococcales bacterium | reverse complement strand
CGCCGGGCTCGCCCGCCGCCGCCGCCGGCGCTGAGACCCCCGACGCGCCGCCGCGGCGCGCCGCCCGTCAGACGAGCCCGCGGTCGACCCCGCAGGCGATCAGCCGGTCGAACTCCCGCGCCGGCCGGAAACACGCCATCCCGTGCCGCTCGTGCAGGGCGCGCAGCCGGTCCCGCACGACCCGCAGCCCGCGCAGGCTCGCGTACCGCGCCGGCCCGTGCCAGCAGTCCGGGAACCCGATCCCCAGCACCGCCCCGAGGTCCATCGTGTACCAGTCGTCGAGCACGCCGTCGTCCACGCAGCGGAACGCCTCGTTCGTCATCGCCAGGAGCAGCATCTCCTTCGCCTCCTCGCGGTCCGGCGCCGGCGCTCCGGACCGCCGCGCCAGGTGCTCCAGCGCGCTGCGGTCCGGCTCCTTCCCCTCCCGGTAGAAGCACGGCTTCCCCGCGCCGACGTACCCCGCCCGCCACATCCGCTCCAGCGACTCCGGCACGTCGAGGCGGTCGCCCATCCGCTCCTTCATCGCCCGCGCCGCGTGGAAGATCACGTTCCCGCCGGCGGTGCCGTACACGTCGAGCGGTCCCTGGGGGAAGCCGGCCTCGAGCGCCAGGCGGTCCACCTCCCACGGGTCGATCCCCGCCTCGGCGAGGAAGAACCCCGTCAGCACGTAGACCCCGAACGTCCGCGACGTGTAGAACCCCGGCCCGTCCCCCACGAGGATCACCGTCTTCTTCTGGCGCCGCCCGACCGCCACGGCCGTGGCGAGCGCCTCGGGCGAGGTCCGCGGCCCGCGGATCACCTCGAGCAGCGGCATCAGCGGCACCGGGGAGAAGTAGTGCATCCCCACGACCCGTTCCGGGCGCGCCGACCCTTCCGCCAGCTCGTCGATCGGCAGCGTCGAGGTGTTCGAGGCGAACACGATTTCCGGGTTCGCCGCCCGGACCTCGGCCAGCACCCGGCGCTTGAGCGCCAGATCCTCGAACACGCTCTCGATCGCCAGCGGCACGCCCGCCAGCCGACCCCGATCCGCGGTCGGCTCGATCCGCTCGAGCAGCCGCGCGCGCCGTTCGGCCGTCCACTTCCCCTTCCGGACGAGCGGCTCCAGTTCGGCGCCGATCCGGTCGCGGCCGGCGCGGGCGGTCGCGTCGTCCACGTCGAGCAGCACGACGCGCAGGCCGGCGTCGGCGCACACCTGCGCGATGCCGCGGCCCATCAGGCCGGCGCCCACCACGGCGACGGTCTCGACGTCCCGCGGCCTCGCCGGCCCCGGGTCCGCCAGCCGCGGCGCCACGCCGGTCGTCGCCAGGAACAGGTCGATCTTGCATTGCGAGTTCGGGTGCTCGATCAGCGGCGCGAAGTGCCGCGTCCCGGCCCGCACCGCCTCCTCGAACGGCCGGTCGAGCCCTTCTTCCAGGGCGTCGAGCGCCGCGCGGAACCACGGCTTCTCGGGGCAGACGCAGAACCGCGCGCGGGCCCGCTTGATCATCGCGGGCCACTCGGCCCGCGCCGCCTCGTCGACCGGCGGACGCGCCGGGTCGTGGTTCCGGTTGGTCCGGCCGGGGTGGTCGAGCAGCCACTGGACGGCGCGCGCCCGCGCCTCGCCCGCCGGCACCACCGTCACGACGCCCGTCGCCGCCAGCTCGGCGGCCGGCAGCACGCGGCCGTGGAGCACCACGTCGAGCGTCGCCTGGAGGCCGGCGAGGCGGCGCAGCGCCTCCATCCCGCCGGCCGCGGGGAACAGCCCGACGTTCACCTCGGGCAGGCCGAGCTTCGAGCCGGCGGAGGCGAACACGTGGTCGCAGCACCACAGCAGCAGCTCGCAGCCGCCGCCGAGCGCCGTCTGGTCCTCGAGCGCCGCGGCGACGGGGAACGGGCTCCGCGCCAGCGCCGCCAGCGCGTCGTGCAGTCGCCGCACCAGGTGCTCCAGTTCGAAGGCCGAGGGGTTCTTGCGGATCTCGACCAGGTTCGCCCCGTCGAGGAAGCTGCGCGGCTTCGTGGACACGAGCAGCACGCCCCGGACGCCCTCGCGGTTCGCCCGCTGCACGGCGGCGTACAGCTCCGCGATCAGCCCCGCCCCGATCGTGTTCACCGGCCCCGGCGTCTCGATCGCGAACGTCGCGACCCCGGTCCGCTCGTCCCGCCCGTACGTCAGCTCGCTCATCGCGCGCCCCCTTCGCCGGCGACCCGCACCAGCGCCGCCTCGCCCTGCGTCAGGCCGCCGCAGATCGCGCACACGCCGCGCCCTCCCCCGCGCCGGCGCAGCTCGTAGATCATCGTCATCAGGATCCGCAGCCCCGAGGCGCCCACCGGGTGGCCGATCGCCACCGCGCCGCCGTTCACGTTGGTCCGCTCCAGCAGCCGGAGCCAGCGCTCCTCGTCGTTCTCCGCCAGGATCTTCGTGCTGACCAGCGGCATCGCGGCGAACGCCTCGTTGATCTCGATCAGATCCATCTCGTCCGCCCGCAGCCCGTGGCGGCCGAGCAGCTTGCGGATCGCCAGCGCCGGGACCCAGGCGATGCCGTGCGGCGCGTCCGTGACGCCCGCCTGGTCGATGAGCTCCGCCAGCACCGGCGCGCCGACCTCCCGCGCCCGCTCCTCCGTCATCACGAGCACCGCCGCGGCCCCGTCGTTCAGCCCCGGCGCGTTGCCGGCGGTGGTCGTCTTCGAGCCGAACACCGCCGGCAGCATCGCGATCCGGGCCATGCTCCCGTCCGGCCGCGGTTGCTCGTCCTCGGACGCCAGCACCTCCTTCCGCTCCCGCCGGACCCGGATCGGCGCGATCTCGTCCGCGAACCGGCCGGCCCGCGCCGCCGCGGCCCACTTGAGGTGCGAGCCCATCGCGAACGCGTCCAGCATGTGCTTCGACACCCCGTGCTTCTCCGCGCCGTCCGACGCGTCCACCGCGACCGGGTTGTAGCCGGGATACGTGATCGGGAAGATGGGGTCGACCAGCTTCACCTCCCCGATCCGCACCCCCGCGCGGAGCTGGCGCGACAGGTGCGGCACGCGGCTCATCGCTTCCACGCCGATCACCAGCGCCGAGCGGATCTCGCCGAGGCGGATGCCCCACAGCGCCAGGCGCAGGGCGGTGAGCGGCGAGCAGCAGGCGGTGTCGATCGTCGTCGCGAAGACGTCGAGGCCGAGCCGGAGCCCGATCTGTCGGCCCGTCACCGAGGCGGCCTCGAAGGCCCCCGGGATGCAGTTGCCGACGAAGATCTGGTCCACCGTCCGCCCCCCCTCCCCCGCCGCCTCCAACGCCGCCCGCGCGGCGTGGACCGCGAGATCCAGCGGTTCCGTCTCCGACAACACGCCCTGGTAACGGCCGAAAGGTGTCCGCTTCGCCCCCGAGACGATGATGCGCATGCGTGCTACCTACCCGAGGCCGGCCCGCCGCACAAGCGACGCGGCGTCCCCGGCCGCCCACACCGGCCGCTCGCGGGCGGACCGCCCGGCCGGGAACGATCCGCCCTCCGCGTCGACCCCACCGCCTCCGCGTGCTACCGTTTCGTCGTCCGCATGGCCGAGGACCGGGCGCGGCGGGCCCTCCGATCCGCCCGCCGCCGGGAGGAAAGCCGGATGACTCGATGCGTGCCCGCGACCGTCCTGTTCTGCGCCGCCGTCGCGGCGGGCTGCTCCGGAGGCGAACGCCGGCGGACCGCCCCCGGCGACATCGGCGACCCGTGCGAGGACGAAGCCGACTGCCTCCCGGACCTGATCTGCCGGCCGGAAGGGGTCTGCGGCATCTGCCTGGAGGACTCCGACTGCACCGGGGAGGAGGTCGTCTGCCGCGCCGACGGCACCTGCGCCGACGGCGGCGTCGGCGCCTCCTGCACGGAGGAGACCGACTGCCTCCCGGAGCTGGTCTGCGGCGAGGACGGCGCCTGCCGCCAGGCCGGCCTGGGAGACCCCTGCGAACAGGACGACGACTGCTGGTGGGAGTACGTGTGCCGCAGCGACGGCCGCTGCGGCCCCGGCGGTCTCGACGAACCCTGCTCCGTCGCGGACGACTGCCGCTCCGACCTGATCTGCCGCGGCAACGGCCGTTGCGGCCGCCCGGGCCTCGGCGACCCCTGCATGCTCGACACCGACTGCCGCACCGGCCTCGTCTGCCGCGACGACCGCACCTGCGGCCCGGCCGGCACGACGGCGGAAGGCGGGGAATGCACGTACACCGCCGACTGCGCCCCCGGGCTGGCCTGCCTGTGGGGTCGCGACGAGCGGGGCGCGCCGCAGACCCTCTGTCTCCCCGCCGTGGACGCCGCGGCGGGGACGTTCTGCGGGTCGACCGCCGACTGCGCCCCGGGCCTCGTCTGCGCGACCCAGGGATACGGCGGCCGCTGCACGCCGGCGGCCCCCGACGGCGACCTCGGCTTCCCCTGCGCGACCGTCGAGGATTGCGCGGCGGGGCTGGCCTGCAGCGCCGAGGGCACCTGCGTCCGCGCCGCCGGGGCCGACGGCGGCCCCGGCTACCCGCTGTGGGAAGGAGTCGCGTGCACGCCGCGCGAAACCGACACCCCTTCGCGCATCTACTTCGAGATCCCCCGCGGCCCCCTCGCCCCCGGCCACGACTTCTTCCGCCTCCCGTGGCCCAACGACATCCGCCGCACCGCCGACGGCCACCTCGACCTCTCCGGCTTCCCGCACCCGGACACCGCCGGCCTCCCGGTCGATGTCCTCGACCGCTACCTGCGCGCGCTCGAGCGCGACCGGGTCGGCTTCGCCACCAACGGCGCCGTGATCCTCCGCTCGTCCGCCGGCCTGAACTGGGACACCCTCGAGGCGGGCGGCGCGACGCCGACGATCTACGTGGTCGACCTCACGCCGCCGGCGTCGCCCGGCGATCGCCACCGGCGGCTCGGCTTCGGCTGGAGCGCCTCGACCGGCGGCGGCCGGTACCTGTGCCGCGACTGGCTGGCCGTGCGTCCCCCGCGCGGGTCGCCCTACGAGCCGGGCCGCACCTACGCCGTCGTCCTCACCACCGGCGTGCTCGACGCCGCCGGCCGGCCGATGACCCAGGACGCCGACTTCGCGCTCGTCGTCGGGCCGTCGCGGCCGGCCGGGGACGACGCCGCGGCCCGCGCCTGGGACGCCTACGCTCCCTTCCGCGCCTACCTCGCCCACGACGGCATCGACCCCGCCTCGATCCTCGTCGCCGCCCAGTTCACCACGAAGAACGTCCCGGCCCTGCTCCAGCGGACCCGCGAGGTCGTCGAGGCGCTCCCCCCGCCCGCGGCGTCCGACTTGGTCCGTTGCACGGCCGGAACGGTCTCGCCCTGCGACGACGGTCTGGCGGGCGAGGAGCACGTGCGCGGCTGTTTCGGCGAGGACCCGGCGTTCTTCGAGGTGCAGGGGCGGTTCCCGACGCCGGTGTTCCAGGAGGGCACCGCCCCCTACGCGACCCCGGCCGACGGCGGCGGCTTCGCGCTCGACGGCGCCGGCCGCCCCGTGCGGCAGCGCGACGAACCGGTCTGCTTCGCGCTCTCGATCCCGCGCGGCGGCCCGATGCCCGCGGGCGGCTGGCCCGTGGTCGTCGTCGCCCACGGCACCGGCGGCCACTACCGCTCGTTCATCGAGGACGGCCTCGCCGCAGACCTCGCCGCCGTCACGCTCGACGATGCCACCGTGCAGCGTTTCGCCGTCCTCTCCTTCGAGGCGCCGATGCACGGCGCCCGCCGCGGCGGCTCGACCGAGGATCCCGAACGGCTGTTCTTCCACTTCGAGAACCCGGCGGCGACCTATGGCAACGTCCTGCAGGGCGCGGTCGATCTCTGGCAGGCCGCCCGCCTGCTCGCCGCGACCGACTGGGACGCCGGCACGTCGCCCACCGGCGAGGCGGTCCGCTTCGACGCGACGCGGACCTACTTCCTCGGGCACTCGCAGGGCGCGACGCACGGCGTGACGGCCCTCCCCTTCGACGGCTCGTTCGCCGCGGCGGTGCTGTCCGGCGCCGCCGGCTCCCTGACCGACGTGCTACTCTCGAAGACCTCGCCCTACGACGTCGCCGGCGCCCTGCGCATGGCGCTCGCCGACCCGGACCTCGGCGGCGCCCACCCCGCCCTCACCGTCTTCCAGACGTACCTCGAGGTGGCCGACCCGGTGAACTACGCCCGCCACGTCCTCCCCGCGCCGTTCGTCCCGCTGGCGGCCCGCCACGTCCTCCAGGTCTACGGGCTGCGGGACACCTACGCCCCGAAGAACGCCCAGTCGGCGCTCGCCGGCGCCCTGTGGCTGGCGATCGCCGAGCCGGTGCTCGACGACATCGGCCCCTTCGCCTCGGTCGCCCTGCCCGCCGCCGGCAACCGGCGCGTCGGCGCGGCGAGCGTGACGGGCGTGCTCACGATGCACGAACCGCCGGCGGGCGAGGACGGGCACTTCGTCGCCGCGCGGGACGCCGCGGCCCGGCGCCGCATCGCCCAGTTCCTCGGCACCGCCGCCCGTGACGGCGTCCCCGCGGTCGTGCCCTGAGACCGGCCCGCCGCACCCCCGGGTGCCTCCCGATCCGGCGGCGGCCGGCGCGCCCGGCCGGCCTCAGCCACCGCCCGCCGCCGCCCGCTTCTCCGGCAGCAGCAGCGAGAACAGCACCGCCATCGCGAACGCGAAGAGGAAGCTCGTCAGCCTCTCCGAAACCCCGGTCTGCCGCTCGAAGAGACTCTTCCAGACGATCGTGCCCGCGGTCCCCGAGACGAACGAGGCGACGACGCCGGCGCGCGAGACCCGCTTCCAGAACAGGATCAGCAGCAGCGCGGGACCGAACGACGAGCCGATCCCGGACCAGGTGTACGAGACGAGTCCGAACACCGAGTCCCGCACGGTCAAGGCGAGCAGGAAGGCGGCCAGCCCCACGGCCAGCGTCACGACGCGGTTGAACCACAGCGCCCGGCGCTCCTCCATCTTCCTCCGGGCGAAGTTCCCGTGCAGGTCCTGGGTGATCGTCGAGGAGCAGAGGAGGATCTCCGCGGAGGCGGTCGACATCATCGCCGAGATCGCGCCCGAGAGCATGATCCCCGCGAGCACCGGCAGCAGGAAGGTGTTGACCAGCACCGGGAAGATCAGCTCGAAGCCCTTGTGCTCCGTGTCCGAGAGCCGCGCCACGGCGTCGCCGCCGATCAGGCCGCCCTGCACGAACGCGATGCCGAGGTAGCCGATCAGCATCGCGCCGGCGTACGCGACGAGCGTCCAGGCGGCGGCCACCCACTTGCCGCGGTCGTGGTCCCGGCGGTTGCGCAGCAGCATGATCCGGGTCAGGAGCTGCGGCTGCCCCGTGTACCCCAACGCCCAGCTCAGGCCGCTCGCCACCAGCAACACCGCCGCCGCGCCGGTCTCGCCCCCGGTGAGCGACACGTACGACGCGCCGGCCTGGCGCATCGCCGCCGCCAGATCCAGGTCGTGCGAGGCCATCACGAACAGCAGCAGGATCGGCATCACGACCAGCGAGACGATCATCAGGATCGCCTGCAGCACGTCGGTCGCCACCACCGTGATGAACCCGCCGATCATGCAGTAGAAGACCACCACCAGCGAACCGATCACCACGCCCCAGATCGGCGGGATGCCGAAGGTGTCGTACAGCACCTTCCCGCCGCCGTAGAACTGCGTCGGCCGACGTCCGGGACATCCGCGCCGTCCAGAACGAGAGCGCCATCAGCAGCACGAGGTACAGGACGAAGACCGCGATCACCGTCGTGACCTCCCCGCGCCGCCGCCACCGCCCGCCGCCGCGTCCACGACGACCGGCGAGCACTCCGGCACGGACAGGGCGCGCAGCGTTCGCTCGACCCGCGGCGCCAGGTCGTCGAGAGTCATCGGTTTCCTCCGTCCCGGGAACCCACCGTGTCGCCTCCCGGGCAGCCGCTGCGCGAATCGCCGCCGCCGCGAGGGTCTTCCGGAACGGCCCGGACGGGACACCCCGGCGGCGGCGCTTCCCCCGGGGTCCGCCTAGGTGCCTCCGGCGTCGCCGTCCCCGCCGGCACCCGCGCCGGCATCCGCCCCCGTCGGGTTCGGATCGCACAGCCCGCCGAAACCGGCCGCGTCGAACCGGAACCGCAGCTCCCCCCGCCGCCCCTCGACGCGAAGCTCCATCGTGTGCGCGCCCGATCGGCTCGGCGAGCAGTAGCCCAGCACGTAGTAGCGACCGCTCATCCGCCGCACGCGATCGGCCGTCCGCTCAAACGCGGTCCCCAGGGCTTCCGCACCGGCCGCGAACTCCGATCCATCCTTGCCGAAACGCTCCAGTCCGGCCCGGTCGATGGCGCCGCCGAGCCCGATCGTCATCACGAAGTGCCGGGTCGAGTCGACGGCGGCCTGCGCCTCCTCCTGCGTATGACGGGCGGCCCGATCGGTGCCGTCCGTGAACAGCACCATCCCGCCGGCGCGGACGGCGTCCAGGCTGATCGGGATCGGGGCGGCGGCGTCCAGCACGCCGAGCCCCTCGAGGATCGCCCCGTGGAGGTCCGTGGACAGGTCGCGGGGCTCCCAGGTGGAGAGCGAGTCGATGCCGTCCCGGAGCACCGTCGCATCCGCGGTGAAGTCCACGATGCGCTGCATGGTCGGGGCGCCGTCGAACACGTAGACGGCGACCTCGCTGTCGTCCGCCACCGTTCGTTCGACGAACGTCCGGGCGGCGGCGAGGAGCTCCGGCCGGCTCTCCAGCACGCTCCCCGACAGGCCGAGGACGAGCACCGTGCGGACCCGGAACCCGATGCTGGCGTTCAGGATCGTCTGGTTGCCCTGCGCCGGCGGGACCGTCAGGCCGTCCTCGCTGATGTCGAAGTCGTCCGGCACGAGGCCGGGGACGGGCTCACCCGCGCAGGTGTCGACCGTGAAGTAGACCGCGACGTTGCCCGGCGGAGCGGCCCAGCCCTTCAGCAGTTCCAGGTCGACGCACGGCGCCTCGGCCCCGCCGTCGCAACCGGAGGAGCCGACCAACGACAGGCCGGTCGGCGCCGCAGCGCCCAGCGCCACCATCCACAGCAGGACCCGCCGCATCCGTCCCCTCCCTTGCCGTCCGGCACCGCAGCCGGATGGCCCGGCGAGCGACCGCCACCGTGGGAAGTATCCGGTGCCGGACGGGGAGGGATCAAGTCCGACAGCCGTCGCGCCGCGCGAGTCCCGCAACCCGTCGATTTCGCCGAATTCCTTTGTGCCCAGGGACGGAGTTGAACCGCCGACACGGGGATTTTCAGACCGGAACACGAGTGCCACAAGGCCCCAACTTCGCTTTGTTTTCGCGCGCAAGCGGAAGGTTGCGTAACGCATGCGTAACAGATCGGGTGCGCTCGGACGCGCTGGCGGCGCGAGGCAGCCTGACCGCAACCTGCGGGTGCGGCGCCGCGCCGCGGACGTGGGGCTGGACACCCAAACCGGTGTCGGCGTACCCTGGCCCGGTCGCAGGAGACGGACCGAGGAGGAAGGAAAGGGTGGAGACGAACTGCACCGACGAGCACCGGTGTCGCTTCGCTGAGACCCGGTGATTGCCGTCACCGGGCTGGGTGATCGCGGAGGCCGGACTGGCCACCTGCCCGCTCCGCGCCGGGACGTGCGTCGGGTACCATGCGGACCGACGGCGGTGGGGCTTCCGCGATGGCCGGACGCTGCACCGGTTCGTCAGCCGGAGGCAGGAGTTCATGTTGGACGTCGCTCGGGCACGAACCACGGAGGACTGGATTCGCCGGTCAATGGAGGCTGCCCCTCAGTGTGAGTAACTGGCTGAGACCGCGCCGGGAGGTTCTACCGATGAAGAAGACGGAACGACCGGACGTGCTGGAAGGTGGCCCGATGCGCTTGGCGCCGACAAACGAGCAGGGCGTCGTCTTCCTCTTCGCCCACTTGGCGAAGAGGCTGCGAATGCGGGTCGAACAAATCCGCCAAGGGTTTCCGGACTGTGTCGCCTACGAGAAGGGGACCAGGGGCGAGCGGCGGGTCCGAATCGAGTTTGAGTTCCGGTCGAGCAGCTTCCGTACCCACGGCCATTCCGCCCGGCGGTGCGACTGCATCGTCTGCTGGGAGGACGACTGGCCCGAGCGCCCGGAGTCCCTCCGCGTAATCGAGCTTCGGAAGTTCTACGGCCTTGGACCCAAAGTCTGGATCCAGCCCGCCATCGCGTCGCAGCAGCAGTACCTCGACCGCAACCAAGTGGATTGGTTGGCTCGCAAGAGTGCCCATCAGGGCGACCTGATGCTGATGTACCGGTGCGTGCCGGAAAGGTGCATCCGGGACATCTTCGTGTTGGACTCCGACCTCCGCCGTTCGCGCTGTGCCTGGCGCGAGGGCACCGGTCTGTTCGGCCGCTTCAGGTGCCTGGCCCGCCTCGACGCCCCGATCTTCCTGGAGGACCTGCGGACGCACCCCGTGCTACGAACTGCGGGTTTCGTCCGGGCGCGGTTGCAGGGGAACCAGAACGTCACATCATACTGGCCGTATCTCTATGACCTGATCGTCACGCGGAATCCGAAGGCCCGGCGGGCGTTGCGACGCTTTGCGCCAGACCGACTGGGTGGTCGCTGAAGCGCAGGCGAGTTCGAGGATCAGGTGTCAGACCCCGGCTCGACGGCCCGGCGGCTGGAGGCGGGCTCGACGCCCGGCTCCCGGGCGAAGGTCCACAGCACCTGACGCCGCAGGTACAGGTCCGAGCACAGGCCCGCCACCTTCTCGTCGCGAAAGCGGCCTTCGCGCCCGGCGTCGCCGCCCTGCACACCGTTGCCGACGGGACACCGCTTCTTCGCTACGCGGGAGTCTTCGCTGCCAACTCACCCTGGCGTTCCAGCATCGTGCCGCGCCCACCCGAGGCGTCTCCCGCGTGCCGACATCCTCCGGCCGCAGGCGGGCCCACCCACCCGGCACCGACCGTTCCTCCCCGGACGCCCGATTCCGTCCCGGCGCGCCCAACCCTCGGCGAAGGCGACGACCCGCTGCTCGCGGCCCCGACACCCGTCCCTCGCACGCTCTCCGCCGAGCATTGGAGGCGTCTCGATGAGGGCCGCCTCCTCGCCCGGCAGCCCCGCGTGAATTGGCCCGACCTCTTCCGACGGACCTGGGCGGAAGACGTGCTGGTCTGCCCCAGGTGCGGCGGCCGCATGGCGGTCCTCGACCCCGTCACCGACCCGAACGACATCCGCGACCATCTCGAGCGACTCGGGGTGTCCGCCGAGCCCGCCGCCTTCGCTCCTCCGCGCGACCCCGACGAGCTGCCCGTCTCCCGGCCGCCCCGGCCACCGGCTGGTCGCGGCTCTCCCTCCGCCGGCCGGCCGCCGGACGACGGCTCGCCGCCCTCGTCCGACGAGTTCGCCGACCCGGCCTGGCAGGAGGACTGCCAGCTTCCCCTCTACGACGACGCCTCCCAGCTCCCGCCGGTCGCGCAGGACTGACCTTCGGGCCTCTCACCCGGCCTCGCCGTTGCCCCGACTCGCCCCGGATGCTACCGCTTCGACCAGCGAAGCACGAGGAGCGGATGGCTTGGCGGCAACCAAACGGGCGTCGGATTTCCTACGCTCCGGCGCCGGCGCCGGCTTGCGCCCGCGCTTCTTCGGCGCCAGGCCCGCCAGCGTCCCCGCTGCACGCTGCGCCCGCCAGGTCGTCAGGTGCGAGGAGTACAGCCCCTCGCGACGCAGGAGGGCGCCGCGCTCACCGTCTCCAGGGGTGCAGCGGTCCGCCTCCTCGAGGACCCGCTTCTTGTACTCCGCGGTGAACGTCCGCCGCGCCGGCCGTTCCACCTGAGGGTCGGGCACCACCGCCGGCGCGGAGGCCACCCCCGCGGCCGCCTCGGGCCCGGTGGGCCCGACCTCCCCTGCACCGTCGCTGCCGTCACCTGTCCGTTCTGCTTTCCTATCTCGTCCCTGCCTACCCGCCCTCTACACTATTTTCGAGGGGGGCAGGTGTCTCATCCACGTTGGCACGGGGGGCCCCTTCTTCGCCGAATCCTGCGCGACGTGGAGGTCGGCACTTGTTGGTCAGCCATTGATCACATGCGACTCGCGGAGTCAGAATGCCGGAGGGTTGGCTCGAATACCAGCCCGGGAGGTTGCCATGAGGCTGGTCGCGCTGATACCCGTCGTGATACTGGCGCTTGTCACGAGCTCGTGCCGCCGGACGACGAAGAAGGGCGACGGCACGCCTGGTCCCGACGTGGCGGCGCGTGTGAACGACGCGGCTGGCCCGGTGTCGGCTCCAACGGAGATGCCGGCTGGCGACGCCTCGACAACAGAGACGCCGGCTTGCGACGTCTCGACGACGGAAAAGGCGATCGACGCGTTCGTTCGGATCACCGGCAACGAGGAGGAACGCGCCCACCGGTGCGCGATGCCGGTTCCGGAGATCGGTGCTGCCATCGTGGGCAAGGTGGCCACGGAAGTCGGTTGCCTGCGCACCCACGTCATCCACCGGTGCCGCGTGTATGGGGTCGAGGAGGCTGCCAGCAGGGTCCTGACATCGATGGGCTGGACGACGGCGCCGCCGCCCGAGCGGGAGCGGCTGGCGATGCTGTGGGTGCGAAAGGTCGTGTTTGCCGACATGGAGATCGCCGGAGGCGAGATTCTGGAGACGGCGATGCCGGTTTTCGAAAGGGCAGGCCGCACGTTCACGCCGCCCAGGGCGCAAGCACAGCCGGACGGCGGCGTCTTGGTGGACATGTGGGTGTTGTTCGAGGGCGGCATGGGTCCCGCGAGCGTCGGGCACAGCCAGTTCGTGTTCGCCCCCGACGCCACGATGGAATCGAAGTCGGTCGATGAGTTCTATCTCTACGAGTACATGCTTTCGGAACCCGCGCGACCGCGACTCGGCAGGGTCCGAAGCTACTCTGGAGGACAACCCGCGGGCGGCAGTGGGAAGATGGACGGGTGGACGTTCCGGCGGGTCCTCGCCGAGAAGAGCGAAGCGCTCGACGCCTGCTACCAGGAAAAGCTGCGCAGCGCTCCGACCCTGGCGGGCGAGCTGACTTTCATCGTCGCCATCAGCGCGCGGGGGACCGTGACGGTCGAGGTCGAGCGGAACGATCCCGGGCTGGACGCGGCCGGCGTAACCGCCTGCATCCAAGCCGTTCTGAGTTCGATGAGCTTCACCTCGAACCCTCCGCAGGGAGGGGATTTCCGCGTTCGCTTACCGCTGTCGCTCGTCGCGCCGTAGGGGTCGTCCGTCCCTCGGCGCCAACCTTGGTGGCCTCCTTGCCCCTCCTCCGTGCCAACGTGGATGAGACACCTGCCCCCCCTCGGAAATAGTGTAGAGGGCGGGTAGGCAGGGACCCCCCGTCGCAGAACCCCGCGAAAACGCCGAAAACCGAGTGCCCAGGGACGGAGTTGAACCGCCGACACGGGGATTTTCAGTCCCCTGCTCTACCACCTGAGCTACCTGGGCTCAGGACGGGGCGCTTCTACCGTCGCCAGCGACGATCTGTCAAGAGGAACGCAGGCTGACCGGGGTGGACGGACCAGGACATCGTCCCAGGGGGGAGGACCTTGGCTGGCAGATCACGAGGCGCCCGACGCGGCCCGGTCGCCGACGAGCGCGTCGGGTAGCGCCGGCTCGCGACGGCCGGATCCTGACGCGACCCGGAGATGCACCAGACACGGCACCCGGGCTACGCGCCGAGAATCGAGCGTCTCGTCGCGCGCCGCGATGGATCCGGACCGTCGAAAACTACGGTTCCCGCAGCGCCCGCCAGAAGGCGTCCGACTCTTCCGGACGCATCGGCTGCAGGTAGCCGACGTAGGCCGGCAGGGCGGAGAGCTTGAGCGCCATGCGCTGGGCTCCCGGCTGGCCGGAGAAGACGTCGAACAGCGCGCCGCCGAAGTCGTCCGCAGGGTACTCCGGCCATTGCCGGTCGAAGCGGTCGCCGATGCGCAGCAACAGGTCGCGGGCGTCGGACAGTCGTCCGAACCAATGGTCCCAGACCGCCTTCGCCTGCGCGTCCGACAGGCCGCCGGCGCGGACGAGCACCTGGAACGAGACGCCGTCCGCCTGCCGTTCGTCGGCCATCGCGTGGTTGGCCACGGCGGCGACGGCGTCGTGGCCGCCCCAGCGCCAGAACCAGGCCCGTTCGAGCGTGTACAGGGCCTTGGAGGCGTCGGACCAGCTCGCCCGGCGGTTGCGCTCCTCCGGCGCCAGGTGCCGGTTGACGTAGGCGCGCTGCAACGCGTGCGTCAGCTCGTGGTAGGCCGTCTGCCGCAGGGCGAAGTCGCGGCAGTCGCGGTGCCACGCCCGCAGGGCGTCCGCCGCGGCGGTAGGCGGGCCGAGGACCCGCGAGTCGCGGCACATGTCCGAACCGTTCCACAGGTCGACGCCGTGGACCTTCAGCGTCAGCCGCGAGTAGTCCTGCTCCTGCGTCGCCTCGTCGACGACCAACGGCTCGGTCGCGGTCGGCTTGGCCTGCGGGTCGTTGTCGCCGAGGTAGACCATCCGCCGCGGGTCGCCCGGCAGCACGAAGTCCAGCTCCTCCAGGTACTCGGCCCGCACCCCGCGCTCGCGCAGGAACGCGACGTATTCGACCCGCGCCGCCAGCAGCTCGGCCTGCACCTCGGCCCGCGCCGCGTCCCCGACGTACAGGTCCTCCCACTCCGCCGGGATCGTCAGCTCGCCGTCCTTGCGCTCCTCGTCGGCGACCATCCTCCGCACCTCGGCGGGAGAGACGTCCGCGGCGGCGATGGGCAGCGGGTCGCCCCACGAACCGTTCCAGCCTTTCCGTTCGAGCGCGTCGAGGGCGAGCCACATCAGGCGCAGTTCGTTGAGGACGATCGTCTCGGGCACGGTCGCCGGCACGGTCGCGCGACCGAACCGCCCCGTCCCGGGCTCGGGGAAGACGACCGGGGAGGCGGTCGGGGCGCCGGACGACGCCTCGGGCGGGGCGCCGGACGACGCCTCGGGCGGGACGCCGGACGACGCCTCGGGCGGGACGCCGGACGACGCCTCGCTCGGGACGGCGACGTCGAGCGGCGGGGCGTCCGGGAGGGAGGGCGCCGGCGCGATCGCGAGGTCCGCGGAGTCGTCCCGCGCCGCGAGCGGCGGCGCCTCGGCGCTGCGCCGGGAACAACCGGCGAGCGGCGGCGCGGCGGCGACCAGGCAGAGGGCGGCGAGGGCGAGGGTTTTCCGGAACGGCGTGGGCATCGGCATCGGTCGCTCCCGCGGCGGGTCCGGGCGACGACCACCGCGGCGCCGCTTGACCCTCCCGCGGAGCGGATGCTACGGGAACCCGCCGCGCCGCGCCAACCGCGTGCGAGGGCACCGGATCGAGAGCGCCGTGCGGACGGCACGGACGAGGCGGGCCGGGGCGCTCGACGGCGGCGGACGGACGGCGCGCGGCCGGCGGGAGGGAGGCGACGATGACGGGCGGCGAGCGGAAGGCGCTGCGGGTGACGCGCGAGGGAGCGGTGGCGGAAGTGGCGCTGTGCGGCCCCGGGAAGGGAAACGCGATGGGGCCCGACCTGTTCCGCGAGTTGCCGCTCGCGTTCGGGGAGCTGGACCGCGACGCCGCGGTGCGCGCGGTGGTGCTGCGCGGCGACGGCCCCCACTTCTGCTACGGCCTCGACCTGATGGCGATGCTGGGGACGCTGGGTCCGCTGGTCACCGGGCGGCCGTCGGCCGCGCAGCGCGCCGCGCTGCTCGACCTGATCCGCGAGCTGCAGGGTGCGATCGAGGCGGTGGCGCGGTGTCGCAAGCCGGTCGTCTGCGCGGTGCACGGCTGGTGCATCGGCGGCGGCCTGGACCTCGCGGCGGCCTGCGACATCCGCTACGCCTCGGCGGACGCGAAGTTCTCGCTGCGGGAGGTCAAGCTCGCGATCGTCGCGGACCTCGGGTGCCTCCAGCGTCTGCCGCGCATCATCGGCGAGGGGCACACGCGCGAGCTGGCCTTCTCGGGGAAGAACATCGATGCAACCGAGGCGCTGCGCATCGGGCTGGTGAATGCGGTGTACGAGACGCCCGGGGCGCTGCTGGAAGCCGCCCGCGCCGCGGCGCGAGAGATCGCCGAGAACCCGCCGCTGACGGTCCAGGGCGCCAAGCAGGTGCTCGAGTGGAACGACCGGCTCGGTGTGGCGGACGGCCTGCGCCTGGTCGCCCAGTGGAACAGCGCGTTCCTCCCCTCGGACGACCTGGTCGAGGCGTTCACCGCGTTCTCGGAGAAGCGTCCGCCGAGGTTCACGGGGGCGTAGGGCGGGACCGGGCAGCGGCGGCTACTCCAGCATCCGCCGGGCGATGATCTCGCGCATGATCTCCGAGGTGCCGGCGACGATGGTGTGGGGACGCGCGTCGCGGAAGAAGCGCGCGGCGGGGTACTCCTCCATCAGGCCGTAGCCGCCGTAGCACTGGAGGCATTCGTCGGCGACCCGCTTCGCCGTCTCGGTGGCGAACAGCTTCGCCATCGAGCACTCGCGGACGGCCGGGAGGTCGTGCGCGAGCCGCCAGGCGGCGTGGAGCGTGAGCTGGCGGGCCGCCTCGGTCGCGGTCGCCAGGTCGGCCAACCTGTGGCCGACCGCCTGGAACTCGACGATCGGCCGGCCGAACGCCTTGCGCTCGCGGGCGTAGGCCAGGGTTTCCTCGAGGCACAGCCGGGCGGAGCCGACGGCGATCGCGGCGGAGCAGAGCCGTTCGAGCTGGAACGCCTCCATCAGGTAGCGGAAGCCGGCGTGTTCCTCGCCGACCAGGGCGTCGGCCGGCAGCCGCACGTCCTCGAAGGACAGCTCGGCGGTGTCCCCGCAGTGCCAGCCGAGCTTCTCCAGGCGGCGGGCGACGCGGACGCCGGGGGCGTCGGCGGGGACGACGAACAGGCTGAGGCCGCCGGCGCCGCGGTCGGGGGCGGTCCTGGCGGCGAGCGTGAAGAAGGTCCCGTCGGCGCCGTTGGTGATGAAGGTCTTGGCGCCGTTGACGACCCAGCCGTCTGCGCGGCGTTCGGCGCGCGTGCGCAGCGCGGCGACGTCCGACCCGGCGTCGGGCTCGGTGACGGCGAGGGCGCCGACGGCGCGGCCCTCGATCGACGGGACGACCCAGCGGCGCTTCTGCTCCTCGGAGCCGTGGCTCCAGATGTGGCGGGTCGCCATGAACTGCTGCACGGCGACGGCCGCGCAGAAGCCGCCCATGCGCGACCGCGGGAGTTCCTCGAGGAACGCGACGGCGTGGAACAGGTCGCCGCCCGCGCCGCCCACCTCGGGGGGGAACAGGATCCCGAGGAGTCCGAGTTCGCCCATCCGCCGGAAGATCCCGCGCGGAATGCGGCGCTCGGACTCCCACCGATCGGCGTGCGGCGCGACCTCCTGCTCGAGGAACCGGCGCACCGACGCGCGGAACGTCTCGTGGTCCGGGGTGAAGTAGACCGAGTCCATGGGTCCTCCCGTTCAGGGCGGCGTCCCGACGTAGATCGGATTGGCGTAGATCCAGGGACGCTCGACGACGTACAGGTCGGCGCGCAGGCCGAGCCACGGGCGGAGATGCTCGGGGGTGATCCGCACCTCGGCCCGATACACCCCTTCCGCCGCGACGACGTACGACAGGTCCTCGACGCCCGCGGCGACCTCCTCCCAGGTCCCGCCGGCGGCCGCGCGGAGGATCCGGCCGCGGATCGCGGGCTGCGGGCCGGCGGGGTCGAGGTGATGGACGGCGGGGAGGACGAGGCGCAGGGTCGGGGCGGGCGCCGCCGGCACCTCGTCGCCCATCTCGTAGCGCGTCGCGCCGGCCTCGGCGAAGAAGTCGAAGCCGATCGGGTAGCCGAAGACGTCGAACGAGCCGTACAGCCGGCCGCGGCGGATCGCCTCCTTGAGCGACCGGTCGTCGACCTCGCCCGGCGGCAGGAGCACGTAGTTGGCGAACCAGTGCATCAGCCGGCGGTACGAATCGAGCCGCTCGCCGTCGGTGGAGAGGCCGTCGAACGTGTTGCGGTGCACGTCGGTGGCGAGGATGCCGGTCTTTCGGCCCTCGCCCAGCAGCGTCGACCAGGTCGCCAGATCGGTCTCGTTCTCGAGCAGGAACGCGGCGAGGCCCAGCTCGGGGATCGGCACGCGCCAGGGCCGCGTGCGGAGATCGATCACGAGGTTGACGACGGTGCCCAGGTCGGCTTCGAGGTTGTGGTGGAGGTTGTAGATCTCGATGCCGTCGAGGCCGAGGGACCGGAGCACCTCGACGTCCCAGTCCTCGGTGTGCTGGACGAAGGCCAGCGCGCCGGCATCCCGGAACGCCTGAACGCCGGCGGCGGAGACGTCCTCGTACGCGGCGTGGCGTTCGGCGGGCGTGTCGCCCACGTGGCGTTCCAGGCCGATCGGCATCGTGCCGGTCTCGGTGCCGGCACAGACGATCACCTCGCGACCGTCGCCGCAGGGGATGCGGTTGGCGACCGGCAGGCCGTCGCGTTCGATCAGCGTGTCACCCGGCTCGAACAGCAGGACGTCGGGAAACTCGTGGTCGGCGAAGGTGGCGGCGTGGTCGGTGAGGAAGAGGAAGTCCTGGGCGTCCTCGCAGACGGCGGCGCGGAGCTGGTGGAAGCACTCCTCGTTGCGGACGTCCCCGACGAACGGCTCGTCGTCGCAGGCGTCGTGGGAGTAGATCGAGTGGGCGTGGAGGATCCAGCGGCGGAGCTGCCAGCCGTCGGGCGCCGGGATCTCGGACGTCGGAAGCACCTCGAAGGGGTGGTAGAAGCGGCCATCGACCGCGTCGCGATCGGGCGGTGCGTCCCACGAGAACTCCTCGCCGGCCTCCTCGACGTCGAGCGCGTCGGCGGCGTCGGCAGCGTCGGCGGCGGCGTCCGGGGTGCCGGTCGAAGGGCCGCAGGCGGCGGCGAGAGCGAGGAGCGCAGCGGCGAGGATGCGGGGCATGGTCGGTCCTTCCCGCGGCGCGCGACGAGCACGGGCGATCGGCCGCGCGCCGGCTACGGCGGCCACCCGCGGGCCCGGTTCACCTCGCGGGCCGCGGCCACGCCGTTCTCGCAGTCATACGACAGGATCACGTCGAAGCCCATGTCGTACAGGTGCAGGTGGTTCTCCACCGTCGCCAGGTACGTGTCGCTCGAAGCCATGATCCGCAGCCCGGCGGCGTGCACGCGCGCGACCTGGGCCCGCATCGCCGTCTCGTCGACCCCGTCCCACGTCGCATCGCCTTCCAGCAGGAACAGCGTCGGATGGCGCAGCGGTCCGAGGGCCGCATCGATGTCGGCGACGCTGCCCACCCGGATCTCGAAATGCACCTCGTCGTGGCCCGGCACCGTCGGCCAAATCGTCTGCGCCTCGCCCGGCGACAGCGCGAGGAACACGTAGTCCTGGGCCGCGTGGTCGATCACCGCCTGCGCCATGACGGGGATGTGCGCCGCCTCCTTGATGTCGAGGTGGATCAGGATCTTCCCGCGCGCCCACTCGACGAACTCCGCGAACGTCGGGATCGTCTCGGTGAGGGAGGGGGCGAGCAGGCAGCCATCGATCTCGGCGGCGTCGGACTCGGAGACGACCCGTCCGGCGCACAGCAGCGACTCGTAGTACTGGATCTCGTCGTTGTGGATCATGAACGGCACGCCGTCGCGCGAGACGCGCACGTCGGCCTCGATCATGTCGGCGCCCAGCTCCCAGGCGCGGCGATAGGCGGCCATGCTGTTGCCGGGAATCGTCGCGGTCCAGGCGCCCATGTGGGAGTTCACCAGCACGCGGTCGCAGGACGGGTCGAGCAGGCAGCCGGCCAGACTGCCGCGCTCGTACGGCGGCCGCGCGTCCACCGCGTCCTCGGCGTCGGTCGTCTCCGCCGGCGCGTCGCCCGCCGCATCCTCTTCCCAGCCGTCGAGCGGAACGTCCGGCCGCGCGTCGGGCTCCGCCTCGACCGGGGCGTCGTCGAGCCCGAGATCCCCCGCGTCGCCGGGGGCGTCGTCCGTCCCCGCATCCCCGTCCGGGGGCGCGGTCGCGTCGTCGCTGCATCCGCACGTCGCGACGAACGCCGCGGCCGCGGCGAGGCAGAGAACTCGTCTCGCTGCGCGCATCGAGGCTAGTCTAGCCGCCGGGGCGGGAAAGTCGAGGGGTTCGGGAAGCCGGGAGAGGGAAGAACGGCTCCACTTGCGGAGCACCTCGGGGGATGCGCAGCAGGTTCCGCGCCGCGTGCGGATGGACGGCGGGGGACGGACGCCGCCGGTCGCGACCGGCCGGAACGAAACGCCGGCGGGCACGCCGCGCGGCCCGGGCGGCAGGCGACGGGAGGGCCAACGGGTCCGGCGGTCGTCCGCGGCGTTGGCGGGCGTCACAACCCGCGGAGGTAGCCGTCGAGGCCGTCCACGGCGGCGCCGGCGGCGGCGCGGAGGGCATCGATCTCCGCGGCCGGGATCTCGGCCGCGGAGAGCGGGCCGGAGCGGCCGCAGGCGTTGCCGTCGCCGCGCAGGAGGGCGCGGAAGGTCTGGTCCTCGTCGAGGACCAGCATCGAGAGGGCGGCGGAGACGCCGGAGCGGCTGCGGGACAGGCGCGTGATCGATCCCTGCAGGACGATGCCGCGCAGTCCGCGCCGCTCGAGTTCCGCGGAGAACTCGGCCGGGGCGGGGATCTCCGCATGGGGTTCGACGGACGGCAACCGCGCCAGTTCGTCGAGGAGGAAGCGGCGGGCGAGGTCATCGAAGTCGTCGCGGCCGGAGCCGGAGGCGTCGTCGAGGGGTCCGACGGCGACGTAGTAGCGCGGGGCGTCGCGCGAGACGTTCTTGCCGGCCGGGGGTCCGGGGAGCGGGGGATCCTCGTGCCAGGGGCCGGCGTGGAGCAGGACGGCGAACGGCGCGACGACGGCCAGGCCGGTCCCGCGGCGGGGGACGAGCCGGACGTTGCGGCGCCGAGGCCCCATGGCCCGACGATGCGGCAGGTGACGGAGCGGGTCAAAAAAACGGCAGGCGCGGTTACGGCCACTCCTCGATGGCGTCGGACATCACGAGGTCGAGGGGGTACTTGCTGTAGATGTGGGGGACGACCGGCGCGGCGGCAGGGGCGGCGGCGGCGCGGGCGCCCAGGACGGCGACGGCGAGGACGGCGAGGCAGGCGGAGAGGCTCCAGAAGAAGCCCTGGGCGCCGACGAGGATCATCGCGGCGCCGCCGGCGGCCGGGCCGAGCACCGAACCGACGCCGTAGGAGGCGGTGAAGCGGGCGTTGGCGTGGGCGAGCGCCGTCGCATCGACGCGGCGGCCGACCTCGGCGAGGCCGAGGGTGTACAGCGAGCCGACGCCGGCGCCGGCCAGGACGCAGGCGAGGACGATCGTGGCGTCGCAAAGGAAGACCAGCGGGGCGACGACACCGGCGAGAGCGACGACGGTGGCGATGCGGGTGAGGAACATCGGACCGACGCGGTCGGCGATCAGGCCGACCGGGATGTGGGTCACCAGACCCGTGCCGACGATCAGCATCAGGAAGTACCCGGCGGCGTCGGACGAGTAGCCGATGCGGACGGCGTAGACGGCGATCAGCGCGGTGACGACCGCCTCGCAGAACCCGTAGCTGAAGCCGACGCCCAGGGTGACCTTGAGGTCGGCGCGGGGACGCCTCCGCCGTTCGGGCCGGTCGCGCCGCGACGGCCGGGCGTCGGTGAAGAGGAACACGCCGAGGACGGCGCCGGCGGCGCTGGCGGCGCTGGCGGCGAAGAGCGGGGCCCACCGCCCGATCATCTCGAACAGCGGCCAGGAGCCGGCGCCCGCGCTGAAGCCCACGGAGAACGCCACCCCGTAGAAGGCCAGGTTGCGGGCCCGCTTGCGCGGGTCCCCGATCAGCCCGACCGCCACCTCGGTCGAGACGAAGAACAGCGCGGCGAAGCCGCCGGCGAGCGCGCGCAACACGAACCACGCCGGCAGGTTCGGCAGCAGCGGAAACAGCGCCGCCGTCGCCGCCAGCCCGACCGCCCCCGCCAGGAACGTCCAGCGGGCCCCCAGCCGCCGGATCAGCCGCCCGGCGAACAGCGCGCCCAGGCCGATCGCCAGGTACATCACGGTGCTGGTCAGGCCGTTGACGACCGGCGAGACGCCCCAGGCATCGAGCCGGGCGGCGATCGCGGGCGTGAAGATCCCGATCGAGAAACCGAGGCCGACGGTGGTGACGAGCAGGGTGGCGAGCGCGGCGAGCGGATACCGCCGGCCGTGCTGTGTGATCTCCCCTCCGGTGGGCTCTTCGATCGGGGTCAACGGTCCATCCTGCCCGGCCGCCCCGGCCCCTGCCCGCGGGACGCGACGGGGCGAACCCTAGCATCGGCGGCCGGTCCGCCGCCAGCGCCCCGTTCAGCGCCAGACGATCAACCAGGACGACAGCCGGATGTGGGCGCCCGAGCGCGGGTACGGCGCACCCCGGTAGTCCGCGGTGTACTCCAGCGTGTTGTCGGCGCCGAGCAGCACCTGGTCCGTGACGTCGAACACGTGGAACGGCACCTCCTTGCCGGGGCACCAGCCGCTCCGGCCGTACCACCAGGTCCCGTACTGGTTGGGCACCGTCCCCTGGTCCACCTTGGTCATGCAGTCCGACTCGGTCCCCGCCTCGGGGAAGCGGCGCAGGTTGTCGTGGCCGTTGACGAGGAAGTGATGGTTCATGTCGCAGAACTCGGAGCAGTTCTCGGGCTCCACTCCGCCGTGACCGGAGAGCACCGTGGCCAGTTCCACGCGCACCGCGTCGGCCGGGACGGCGACGATGCGGGGCGGATGCAGCGCGTCGTAGCCGGCATCGAAGTCGCCGCCCGACCACAACGGGTGCGCCTCCACCGGCCGCAACCCGCTCCCGCGCCGGACGAAGCGCAGGTCGAGGGTCACGGCGTAGGGCTGGGTGGTGTAGAACGCGAAGCGACGACGCCCGCCGCCGGCCAGGAGCGGGAGGAGGCCGGAGACGTCGTGCACCCAACGGCCCCACCGGTGGTAGGTGGTGATCCAGTGTCCGAGCCAGGTGTCGCAGCGGTCGGGCTCGGCCGCGTCGCACAGGTACAGCAGCACGTCGTAGTCCCAGGCCGGGCAGTCGCCGTACTCGCCGTCGCCGATGCAGGCCAGCGTCAGGTCCAGTTCGAGTCCGTCGAAGCCGGCCATCGTCGCCGCGTCCGGCAGTTCGACCTCGGCGTACCCCGGCACGCCGGTCCAGCCCGGGTCGGAGATCTCGACGCCGTCGAACAGCCGCACGACGACGGCGTCCTCGGCCGCCAGCCGCGCCTCCCGCTCGGCCTCGAAGTTGTAGTAGCGCACCTCGTTCGCGGCCATCGCGAGGTTCGCGCGGAACCAGCCATGGGCCGCGTCGTAGCGGGCGTAGTCGCCGTAGCTCCCGAGGAAGCGGATGCGCTGGAAGCGATCGACGGCGACGCCCCACCCGGGCGAACCGAGCAACCGGCCGAGCCAGCCGGGCAGGTCGCGAGCGCGCGCGGGCAGGTAGTGGACCCGCTCCGACCACCAGGCCCGGTCCTCCTCGGACATCCCGCCCAGCGCCGCCTCGACCTCGGCCTGCAACGCCGCCAGCGCCTCGAGCCGGGCGGAGCCGACGACCTGCGTGGAGACGAAGAACCAGTGCGCGTTGCGCGGAGACCGGGCCAGGAGCGACCGCACGTCCCGGCTCCACAACGGCCCGGCCCAGTCGTCGACCTGGGCCGGCTCGTCCTGCACGAACATCAGGACCTCGCAGCCGCTCCACAACTCGCGCAGGCTCGCGACGCCGTCGAGCGTCTCGAAGGTCGCGTCGGCGGCGACGGCGAACAGCGACGCGTCGTCCGGCGCCTCGACCCACGGGCGGACCGGCAGCCCGAGCCGCTCGCAGACGCCCGGCCCCCCGTCGGTCCCGTCGGCGTCGTCGCCGGGAGCGTCGAGCGGCGTTTCCGGGACGTCGGCGTCGGGCTCCGCGTCGGCCTCCGGCGCCCCGTCGATCTCCGCCTCGACGGTGTCGGAGGCGTCCCGGCCGCCGCCGCCGCCGCAGCCGAGGTGGAGCGCTCCCGCGAGCAGGACGACGTGACGCATCGGCATCGGATCCTCCTCTCCGGCCAGTCCGCAGTCTAGGCAACGCGCCGCAAGCGGCGCAACGTCCGGTTGGCGCGGCCGGGCCGGCCAGGCCGCGAAACCGCGGGGACGGCGAGGCGAAGGCTTCCGGCGGCGGCACGACCGTGCGAATCTCCCGGGACGCCCGGGCGTCCAAGTCGGCGGCCGGGATGCGAAGGGAGCCGGCCGCCATGCGAACGACGCCATGCCTCTGCCTCTTCCTGGCCGCGGCGATCGCCGCCGGCGCCTGTTCTCCGCCCGCGGACCGTCCGACGGTGGTCCAGCCGCCGCCGGCGCCGACGATCGAGCCGACCCCGGCGCCGACCTACCCGCCGCCGGAGGGGGTGCAGGTGCCGGTGGAACACGGCCCGCTGCCGCCGCGCCCGGCCCCGGCCGACCCCGAGTCGGCGGCGACGACGACGACGACCACGACGCCGGGGCCGCTGGTGATCGGGACTCCGGCGCCGCCGCGTCCGGATCCGCCGCCGGACCCGGTGATCGATCCCTACTCGGCGGTGACGGCGGTGCCGGGTGGAGTCCGACCGGTGCGCGTGACGACGCACGGGGTCATCCCGCCCGGGGCCGGGCGGCCGGCGTACGTTCCGCCGCCGCCCGCGGTCGTCGGCTACGCGGCGAGCCGGCTGATCCTGTCGAACGACAGCGGCCTGACGATCTGCCGCCTGTGGTTCTCGCCGACGGCCGACGGAGTCTGGGGCAACGAGCTGCTGGGGGGACTGCTGCTGCCGCCGGGGAGCGAGTTGGCCGTCTCGGTCGATCCGTCGTGGCCCGCGTGGGACGTGCTGGCGCAGGACTGCAACGGCCTGACGATCCAGGAGTTGCGGGGCCGGCCGCTGCCGTCGGACGGCGTCTGGTCGATCCGGCCGGCGGCGACGCCCGCGCCGGCGCCGCCGGGCCCGCCGCCGCCGACGGTCGTGTACTAGGCGCGCTCGCGCGCCTCTCCTCTGCATGAACGGAACGAGTTCGGGCGCGCGTGAGCGCAGCGCTCTTCGACTCGCATCCCCGCCCGACGTCCGCCTGGACGGTTTGCGGCGGAGCTTCCCTAGAATATGTCGGTGATGTCGCAGGACTCGCGCAACGGGCGGCAGGTGCCGCGGCACTCGCCGCTCCGACACCAGCTGTCGTCTTCGCAGGCGGCGCCGTCGGCGAGCTTGGCGTGGCAGACGGAGTCGGCGCCGCAATAGAGACCGACGCCGCACAGGTTGTAGAGGCCCAGGCTCAGGCAGGCCTCCCCGTCGCCGGGCGCGCGGGTGCACTGCCGGGTGCTCGGGTGACAGAACAGGTTCTGGAGCGTGTCGCAGAGGGTCGTAGTGCCCTCGCCGCAGGGGGTGCCGGCGGTGGCGGAGAACTGGACGGGGCTGCAGACGGCGTCGGTCGGGTGGCAGACCATCCCGGGCATGCACTCGGCCGTCCCCTCGCCGCAGGCGGCGCCGGCGCCGAGGTAGGCGCGGCAGGACGAGGTCCGTTCGTCGCAGTACAGGCCGTGGCGGCATTCGGTATCCGGGTCGCCGCAAGCCTGGCCCACGTCCAGCATCGTGACGACGGTGGAGGCGACGCAGGTGTCCGCGTCCCCGCAGTCGTAGCCGGGGCCGCAGCGGCTCCCGCCGGCGGCGGCGCCGCAGGCGGCGCCCGGGGCGGCGTAGGCGACGCAGGTGCCGGGGCAGGCCGACGAGGTGTCGCACCAGCCGTCCGCGCAATCGATGTTGAGGTAGCAGGCGGCGCCGGCGGCCACGTTGCCGTGGAACATCTCGGCGCATTCCTGGTGTTCGACGTCGAGCGCACCGCTGATGAAGTCGTCGCAGGGGGCGTTGCGGATCAGCTGGAAGCAGTCGGCGGCCAGCGCGCCGTCCCACGTGCCGGAGCCGCGGTCCACCGCGGCCTGGAACAGGGCGCCCATGCTGACCGTGCCCGTCGCCAGCGCCTGACGCATGCGCGACACGCAGGCCGACGCATCGGTCGCGCCGCCGACGATGAAGTACAGGTCGTCGCCGCCCATCGCCGGGCAACGCGCCACCGCGGAGCACAACGCCTCGATGTAGGCCTCGTCGTACTCGTCGAGCGTGATCTCGCCGTCGCCGCCGGGACCGCCGTCATCGTCGCAGGCGGCCGCGACGGCCAGTCCCGTCGCGAGCGCCGCGCCGAGCAGCCAGAACAACCGGTTTCGTCGCATGGTTTCCTCCTCCCACCGGCACGTCGGCCGGGACGGGGGATCTTCTACGACCCCGCGGACGTCCGCGCAAGTTCGGGCGCCAACGGCCCAGGGTGTCGCCGAAGTCCGCATCGCCGGCCGGCGCGAGGCTTCCGTTGCCCACGGCCCTGGCGGGCGACCCACGAATCACGAAAACACTGGGCGGACGTGCAGGGGACGGGCGATTTTCGGGGCAGGCTCCAGGAGCGACAGGTCGATCGTGATTCCGCCGGCCTGCCGCCTCGAGCCCGGAGCCTGGAGCCCGTCCGGCATGGGCGGCGGCGACTTCGGCGAGGCCCTGGCCAACGGGCAGGAGGCGCTACTCGGCGGCGGCCGCCGGGCCTCCCAGGTTCTCCAGGTGTTCCACCAGCTCGCGGCGCAGCGGCACCTGGATCGGGCTGGCGCCGAACCAGAGCTGCCACACCGCCCGGATGATCGAGGACGCGTTCTCGATCCTGGTCTGGCCGTAGCGGCTGCTCCGGACGAAGATCGTCGACCCGCGCGTCCAGATCTCGAGTTCGTCGCCGTCCTGCCCGTCGCGGCAGGTGGCATCGACGTAGTCCTTGAGGGGCGGCTGTTGGACGGCGTTGTCGAAGTCATCGACCAGGCGGCGCATGACGTCGGTGTGCAGGTCGATCACCTGCTGGCGCGTGACCGACCGGACCATCTTGATCTGGATCCCCTTGCCGAACGAGCCGGAGTAGATCCACTGGTAGAGGGTCGAGCTGTTCTTGAGGGCGGCCCAATCGACGGCGCCATCGTGGACGAACGACGCCGCCTGCCGTTCGAGGAACCGCTGCCAGGAGCGCCCCGCGGCCTCGGTGTCGAGGTAGAAACCCGCGGCGTAGACATCGACCGCGCCGAACGCCTCGAACGCCCCGACGCCGATCAGCGTGTGCGGCTTGCCCCCGAAGTCGCGCGAGGTCTCGAACGTCTTCCCGGTCTCGGGCTCGGTGACGGTCCCGGTCGTCCGCGCCGCGAAGGCGGCGGCCCCGAGCATCGCGGCGGCGACGGCGGCGGCGACAGCGATCCTGCGCATCGAAACCTCCCTCCGCCCCGGCCGGCGGACGCGCATTCGACGGCGCGTCCGCGCGGCGATTCAGTCGGGCGGGCGGCCCCGCGCCACCCGGGCTCGCCGGACCGCGGCGCCCGGCATCTTGACGCTCCGGCCGCACTCGCCCAACATGCAGGCATGCGCATCTTACCCGATTCCCGCACCGTTGGAACGACGCTCGTCGGCCTGCTCGCCGCCGCCCTCTGCGGCCCGGCCTGCTACTCCTCCTCCGGCGGGGACGACGAGGATGCCGCGGATGCGCGGCCGGACGACACCGGTGCGGAGACGCTCGATGTCCGACCCGACGACGCCGCCCAGGAGACCCTCGCGCCGCCGTTCCCCACGCGCTTCGTGCTGCGCCTGGTCTCGGACATCCCCGAGACGCTCTACGTCGCCTCCTTCGAGCCTTCCTCGACGTCGGGCCACTGGTTGACGCTCTCGGACCGCGGGACCCCGTTCGCCAAGGCCGAGAACTGCGCGATCTGCGACTGCGCCGAGTGTCCCGCGTGCTCGGTCTGCGGCGCGCCCTGCGCGCAGCTCAGCGAGCTGGTTGCCGGCAGCGCGGGGGTCGAGTACCTGTGGGACGGCCGGAAGTGGACGACCGACGGCGCGTGCGGGGATCATCCGTGCGAGGCGCCGGAGCCGGTGCCCGCGGGAACCTACTCGGCCCGCTTCTGCTGGGGCACCGGTCGCGGCGGCTCGTCGCCCTGCGACGAGTACCTCCTCGGCGAGACCTGCGCGGACGTGGAGTTCTCCCTTCCGGACCCGGACGGCGTCGTCGAGTACGTGATCGATCACGGCGGCTGAGCGTCTGCGGCCGCGCCGGACGTTCCGCGAGGCCTCGCCTCAAGGCGTGCCGGATCGCCGCCGCTCCCGAGGCGCGGGCCGCGGGAGGGGGCGATTCCGTCGCGACGCGGCGAGGAGCGCGGCCGCCGCGACGAGCAGGGCCGCCGGGAACCGGGTCGCGCCTCGGGTCCCGGCGGTGCGGCAGCCGCAGCCGGAATCGCCGCCGCCCGGCGGCGGCACCGGCGGGTCCTCGTAGCCCTCGTCCCACGGCGTCCGGATCGGCGCCGTGCCGTCGCCGGGCCCGACATCGAGCGCGAACGGGGCGTCGGGGTGATCGGGGTCGTATTCGAGCGCGCCGCGGTCGAGGGCCGCGCCGCGGCGTCCGTCGGTCATCTCGAACTTCTCCAGCAGGGCGACGAGCGCGTCGGGGAGCGGCCCGGCGGTGTCGATCACGGCGGTGCTCGCGGCGGTCGGCCGGAAGTCCGGCCAGGCCAGCGCGGGGTCGAAGCCGGCCAGGCGCGGGTCCTCGACGCGCCCGTCGGCCTCGAACCCCAGCGCCTGCACGTCGGCCAGCGCGGGCAGTTCGCGGTAGCCGGAATCGTCCACGTGCCCCGCCATCAGCCCGGGCGCATGGTGTTCCCAGGTTTCCCAGCCGCAGTCCCAGAACAGGTCGTGGTCGAGCCGCGCGCGGCCGGCCAGGATCTGCGGCTGGCCGATCGAGTAGGCGAAGCGGTGCAGGTGCAGGAAGAGCGTGTTGACGGCATCGAGGCCGACGGTGGCGTCGGCGAAGGCGCCGCGGACGCCCATCGTGTATCCGAGGGGCGAGCCGGCGATGGTGTTGTTGGCCAGCACGACCGGCTGGTCGATCCAGCTTCCGCTGGCCATGAAGCCGGCCAGGCCGTTGTTCCAGGCGATGTTGCGGAAGAAGGTGATGCCGCCGGCGAAATCGATGTAGTAGCCCATCCCGCCCCGGCCGAAATAGGTCCAGTTGTCGCGCCGCTGGGAGACCCAGGCCCAACCGACGTTGTCGCGCGACACGTTGCCGACGACCAGCACGTCGCGGAAGACGTGGCTGCGGTCGCGCGTCGCGCCCCAGAACTTGAGGCCGCCGGCGTCGGTGGCGTTCCGCACGCACCGTTCGATCAGGTTTCCGCGCACGAGGATGTCCCCGGTCAGCACCTCGTCGGGCGCGAGGTCGTAGCCGCGGTTGCCCGGGACCGTCTGGCCCTGGGAGAAGTGGACGCCGCAGTGCGCGATGTCGTGCACGTGGTTCGCCTCGAACAGGAAGTGATCGGCGCGCCCGAAGGACAGCCCCACGCCGCCCCGTTCGTTCTCGCGGAATCCGATCCGGGCGAACTCGTTGTGCACGATCCGCACGTCGGTGATCCCGGGCCGCACGAAGTCCTCTCCCGACCCGCCCCAGTGCGAGATCGCCACGGTGTCGATGTCGTGAAAGGTCGAGTCGCGCAGCGTGAAGCCGCGGATCTGGACGCCGGGGGGCGAGCCGCGCGCGGGTTCCTGCGCCAGTTCCAGGCCGTAGCGCACCCAGCCGACGTCGAGGCCGGCGAGCCGCAGGCCGTGCGAACGGTCGCGCTCGCCGCCGTTGGACACCTCGATCCCCGTCTCGTCGAACAGCAGCACGCCGAGATCCCGCAGTTCGACGTAGGAACGCCCCGACAGATCGATCCCCACGTCGCGCACGGAGAACTCCAGGCCGATCTCCGCGGGCGACCGCCCGTCCGGCGTCCAGACGTAGAGCGTGCCGGTCGCGACGTCGAAGTACCACTCGCCGGGGGTGTCGAGCAGCTTGGCCAGGCCTTCGACGAAGTACTTGGAGTGCCAGCCGAGGGCGGGGTTGGCCGGGTCGTGGTCGAACCAGCACCCCTCGGTGTAGGCGTCGGGGAACGCCTCGAGCCGCACGCGGCCGGGCTCGGGGGTCTCGGCGACGCGGCGGCGGAAGGTGTAGTGGCCGCTCCAGTTGTCCTTGACGAAGATCGTCGCGCCGGTGACGTCGCCGAGGCTGGCCAGGCTGCCGGGCTCGATGCCGGCGGGCTCGGGGTCGTCGTGGCGGTCGATCAGCCAGCGGTCGGAGCGTTGCGGCGCGTCGCAGTCGGGCTCGTCCCGCGGCTCGCAGGTGGTGACCGCCGAGCCGCCCTCGGCGGCCCACCAGAACTCGTGATGCTTCCACGGCGTGTCGATCCGTTCGTCGGGCTCGCGCGCGGCCGTCAGCCGCACGACCGAGCCGCCGTCGCGCAGGACGACGAAGTTCGGCGGTTCCTCGAGCGCGTAGCGGGAGAGGTCGGCCTTCCAGATCGCGGCGGTCGCGAGGTCGACGCCGGCGGGCAGGTCGATCTCGGCCGGGTCGGTCAGCCGGGACCAGGTCACCGCGGTCGCGGGCTCCGACCCGAGGATCCGGACGGTGCCGCGTCCGCCGTCGGCAACGTAGCGGATCGGCTGCTCCGCCGTCCCATCGACCCGCAGCGCGACGGACTCGCGGTAGTCCCCGGGCGCGAGGTGCACCGTGGTGCCGGGCGCCGACAGCTTCGCCGCCAGCGCCAGGCTCCGCAGCGGCGCCGCGCGGGCGTTCCCCTCGTTCGCGTCGTCGCCGGCCGCAGGATCGACCCACAGTTCCGGGTACGCGCCGAACAGCAGCGTCAGGTCGTCGAAGTGGACCGTGCCGGAAGGCGTCGGGCCGCTCCAGTTGCCGTCGGGCTTGCCGAGCAGCAGGACCTGCACGAAATCCGCCGCATGCTCGACCCCCTCGACGATGCGCGGCGCCCCGTCGTCGACCCACAGCCCGATCCAGTCGTGCGGGCGCACGCCGACGACGATCGTGTGCCAGTCGTCGTCCAGCAGGAAGGACGTCGCATCGACCGACCCGTCCGGCAACTCGAGGGCGACGTGGTAGCCCGCGGCGTCCTGCGTCAGCCGCAACCCGACCATCAGGTTCCAGTCGGTGTCGCGCACGCGCAGCAGCGCGGCGTCCGCGCCGGCGGGGATCGAGGCGCCGTGGGGGCGGAACGAGAAGCGGAAGTAGGTGTCGCGCGGATACTCGAGGGGCGGCCATTCGGTCATGTGCCAGCGCTGGAGATAGGTCTGACCGGTGCCGGAGAGGTCGACGGCCAGACCCGCGGCGCTCGGCGCCCGGGCGGCGTCGGCGCGAACGGCGATCCGGCCCTCGCCGTAGTCCTCCCAGGCGTCGTCCAGGCCCGGGCCTTCGAAACCGTCGGTCCAGACCTCCCGGGCGGTGGGCCAGGTGGGGGGCGCAGCCGCCGCAGGGGCCGGCGCGAGCGCGGTCGCGGCGAGCAGGGCGGCGAGCGGAACGACGGCGGCCAGGCGACCGGGGCACCGGATCGAGTGCGACATCGCGACCTCCCGGGATCGGTGTACCGCGCCGGCGTCTCCGCGGCAACGGGAATGCTCGCGCGCCGGCCTTCGGGTGCGCGAGACGGACCGCAGCGGTCCTTCCGCGCGGGGGGACGTTGCGGATCGCGCGACCTTCCGCGCGGGACGGCGTCGCGGCGCCGCGGCGGCGAGCGGCGGCCGGGGACCCGTCGCGCGGCGGTCTTCGCGCGACTTCCCCGGCGGCCGCCGCTGGATCTCCGCCGGCCCCGCACGTACGATGGGCGGTCCGCGGCGCGACGGGCCGATCGGGGGATCCGTTCCCGCGCGGCGGAGGAGGTCCCGATGCGTTTCGCCTGCCTGCTCGCGCTGCTTCTCGGCGGTTGCTCGTCCCGTGCGGGCTCCCGTGCCGACACACCGGGGACGACCTCGGCGGCGGCGGACGTCCCGGTCGCCGTCCCGGCCGGCGCGACGGACGTCTCGACGCCGGTGGAGGCCATCTCGCCCGACGTCGCGCCGGCGACGGACGCCCCGGCGGCGGAACCACCGGCCGACGCGGAACCCCCGGCCGATCCGCGTTGCGAGGAACTGCACCGGGAGCTGGTCGCCGCGCTCGCCACCCTCCCCTCCCCGTGCGCCGCCGACGCCGACTGCGTCTGCTACGTCGGCGGCATCGAGGGTTTCACGGGCTGCGGCGGAACGTCCGACCGGGCCACCGCCGACCGTATCTACCGGGTGGTGCAGGGGTATAAGGCGTTGGTGTCAGAGGGGATCTTCTGTCCGCACGGACCGTCGCTGGCGTGCGCGCCGAAGATGTGCCGGGCCGCGTGCGTCGAGGGCTTCTGCGGCGACGACCCCGGACCGCGCCGGCAGCCGGCTCGCGTCGGGTCCGGATCCTGACGTTCTGCGCCGTGGCGCAACGGCCGGGCCGAGCGGCCGTTCGCCTATTCGTGTTGCGTCACCCGCCGCAGCGCCGCCTCGCACTCCTCCACCAGTTCCGCAACGACCTCCGCGGCCGGCCGGATCTCCCGGACCAGACCGGCCGACTGTCCGGCCTCCAGTTCACCCTCCTCGAGGTCGCCCTCGAACATCCCGCGGCGCGCGCGACCCCGGCCGAGCAATTCCCGCAGTTCGTCGGCCGATGCGCCGCGCGCCTCGGCTTCGAGCACGCGGCGGCGGAAGGCGTTGTCGATCAGGCGCACGGGGATCAGCTTCTTGAGCACCAGGTGCGTCGCCGTCGCGCCCGCCTCGACGATCGCGCGCTTGAACGCCTCGTGTCCCGAACCTTCCGTCGTGGCCGCGAACCGCGTGCCGACCTGGACGCCGTCGGCGCCGAGGACCAGTGCCGCGGCCATCTGCGCGCCGGTGGCGATGCCGCCGGCCGCCAACACCGGAACGCGCACCGCGGCCACGACCTGGGGCACCAGGACGAGCGTGGTCAGTTCGTCCCGCCCGTCGTGTCCGCCGGCCTCGAAACCCTCGGCCACGATGCCGTCCACGCCGAGCGCCTCGCACTTGCGCGCCAGGTCCGGTGTGGAGACGACGTGGAACACCACGGCGCCGGCCTGCCGGAGCCGGGGCAGGTACGGCGCGGGCGATCCGGCGCTGGTGAAGAAGATGCGCACTCCCTCTTGCAGAGCGACGTCGAGGTTCGCGGCGGCGTGCCGATGGGTGAGCGGCACGTTGACCCCGAACGGTGCGGCGGTCAGCGTTCGTGCTTTTCGCACGTGGAGGCGCAGCGTGTCGGGGTCCATCGATCCCGAACCGATCAGGCCCAGGCCGCCCGCTTCGGACACCGCCGCGGCGAGTCGTGCGCCGGCGTTCCAGATCATCCCGCCCTGGACGATCGGGTGACGGATGCCGAGCCGCTGGCGGATTCGATCCCCGACCATCCTCGCCCTCCCTGGTCGAGCCGAACGGCCCGACGGATCCAGGTCTAACCACCGGGCCGGGCACCGGCAACCCCTCGCCCGGGACTCCGCGGCGAAGGGGCGTTGCGCGGCGCCGGGACCGCGCTTCCGCTCCGCGGCCGGGCCGGTCAGGGCTCCGGGCGCAGGGCCGTTTCGAGCGAGGCGGCCAGATCGGCCGCCGTGGGGGAACCGGGACCATCGACGAGTCGTCCGACGAAATCCGCATGACGGCGGCCTCGCCGCCAGGACGGCTCGCGCGGCGGATGCGCGAGGTAGCGTTCGATCCGGTCGACCCGCGGCTCGACCAGCAGCGTCGCCGTGTAGAGCACGGCGCCTCGCGGCGCGTAGAGGCAAGCGCCGCCGACCTTGCGGTCGCCGCGCGCCAGGTCGGAGGCGTCCACGCGCCGGACGTCGGTGATGCCGATTCGCGCCAGCGCCCGGAGCAGCCGTTCGGAGAACGCGGCGAACAGCTCGCGCGGGCGCGGCAGGGCAGCCTGCGGCTCGGCCAACGCGACCACGACGTTGCCGGGGTCGAGGACGACGGCGCACCCGCCGCCGGGACGGCGGTACACCGGCACGCCGTCGCGCTCGACCGCCGCGAGCCGCAACTCGACCTCGAGCCGGCTCCCGCGCCCCAGGACGATCGCCGTCTCGCGCGGCCGGTAGACGCGCACGCGCGGCCGCCCGTCCGCCCGGACCTCGTCCACGAGGTCCTGCTCCCGGTCGTAGGGCAGGACGGCGACCGTGGTCATGTCTCGCCGCGCGCCGGAGGCACGTGCACGGGCGTGCCGGCGGCGACCTCGGCGGCCTCGACCAGCGCCTCGGAGAGGGTCGGGTGGGGATGGATCGTCACCAGGATGTCCTCGAGCGTCGCGCCCATCTCGATCGCCAGCGTCGCCTCGCCGATCAGTTCGGAGGCCTGGGGGCCGACCATCCCGACGCCGCGGACCAGGCCCGACTCCGGGTCGGCGAGGATCTTGACCAGGCCATCGGTGCGACCGAGGGTCCAGGCGCGGCCGAGGGCACGCAGGGGGAACCGGCCGACCTTGACCGGCACGTTGCGCTCGCGCGCCTCCTGTTCGGTCAGACCGGCCCAGGCGATCTCGGGGTCGGTGTAGACGACCGCGGGAATCGCCCGGTTGTCGAACGCGGACGCATGCTGGGCGATCACCTCCGCGACGACCTTCGCCTCGCGGGAGGCCTTGTGCGCCAGCATCGGTCCCGGCACGACGTCGCCGATCGCGAAGACGTGCGGGACGGCGGTCCGGCCGTCCTCCCCGACGGCGAGCCGGCCCCGCGAGTCGGTCTGCAGTCCCAGTGTTTCCAGGCCGAGGCGGTCGGTGTTCGGGCGGCGCCCCACGGCGACGAGCACCCGTTCCGCCTCCCGGCGCTCCGTGCGTCCCTCCCGCTCCAGGGACGCCGCCAACCCGGCCTCTGTGCGTTCGAGACCCGCGACCCGCGCGCCGACGAGGATTTCGGCGAAGGTGCGGCCGGCCCGGCGCGCGACGACTTCGGCCAGGTCCGGGTCGGCGCCCGGGAGCAACCGCGCGGAGGATTCGACGAGCGTGACCTGCGAGCCGAGACCGGCGTAGACCTGTCCCAGTTCGAGGCCGATGAAGCCGCCGCCGATCACGAGCAGCCGGGGCGGGATCTCCGGCACGGCGAGCGCGTCGGTCGAGGACCAGACGGGCAGATCGCCGGCCGGCGGGAACGGCGTCGGACGCGAGCCGGCGGCGATGACCGCCTGGCGGAACTCGACGGTCGCCTGCTCGTCGCCCTCGACGAGCAGCGTGTGGGGACCGGTGAACCGTGCGTGGCCCCGGAGCACCTGGACGCCGCGCCGTCGCAACAGCCCATCGACGCCCCGGGTCAGGCCGCCCACGACCGAGCCGACGAAGTCGCGCAGCGCGGCGAGATCCAGCTTCGGCGTTCCGAACGTCACGCCGAAGCGGGTGGCCTCCTTGGCGGCCGCGAGCACATCGACGGCGTGGATCAGCGTCTTGGACGGAATGCAGCCTTCGAGGAGGCAGGTGCCGCCGAGGCGCGGGCGCTCCTCGATGAGCAGGACGTCCTTGCCCAGGTCCGCGGCGCGGATGGCGGCCACGTAGCCGCCGGGGCCGCCGCCCACGATCGCGACTTCGGTCTCCTGCCGGGGGGTCCCCATCACCATCGCGCACCTCCCGTCCTAGCTCTGCATCAGCAGTTCGCGCGGGTCCGACAGCAGACGAGTCAGCGTGTTGACGAACCGGGCCGCGTCCGCGCCGTCGGCGACGCGATGGTCGAACGCCAGCGTCAGCGGCAGGATCCGGCGGATGACGATCTGGCCGTCCCGGACGACCGGCCGCTCCTGCACCCGACCCATCCCGAGGATCGCGGTCTCGGGGTAGTTGATGATCGGGATCAGCGCCGTGCCGCCCAGCGGCCCGACGTTGGTGATCGTGAACGTCCCGCCCCGGAGGTCCTCGACGTCGAGCTTCCCCTCGCGACCGCGCCGCGCCAGGTCCTCGATCGCCTCCGCCAACTGGACGATCGTCTTCCGATCCGCGCCGCGGATCACCGGCACCACCAGGCCGCGGCCCGAGTCGACGGCGATGCCGATGTTGTAGAACTTCTTGTACAGGATCTCCTCGCGCAGCGGATCGACGCTGGCATTGAAGGCGGGGGCGTCGCGCAGCGCCGCGACGACCGCCCGCACCACGAACGCCAGCAGCGTCAGGTGCTCCCCCGGCTGGCCCCGGCGGCGCTCCCGTTCCTCCCGGCGGAACTCCTCCAGGAGCGTCACGTCCGCCTCGTCCATGTGCGCCACGTGGGGCGCGAGGATCGCGGAGGTCACCATCTTGCGTGCGACCTTGCGCCGGATCGAACGCAGCGGTTCGCGTTCCACCGGGCCGAACGACGTGAAGTCGGGCAGCGGCTCGATGTCGAGCAGCGGGATGGTGCAGGCGGCGTGGGCCGCGAACTCGGCGTGCGCCAACGCCTCGCTCGGCGCCGGAGCCGCCGCTCCGGGCGGCGCGGCGGGCGAGGCGGGCGCCGCGGCGGTGG